>VAZR01000045.1 GCA_005888515.1 Alphaproteobacteria bacterium
CGTCGAGGTCAATTTGATCGGCAGCTTCAACCTGTTGCGCCTCGCCACCGCCGATATGACCGGCCTCGACCCGCTCGGCGATGGCGAGCGCGGCCTGATCGTGCTGACCGCATCGGTCGCGGCATTCGAGGGGCAGATCGGCCAGGCGGCGTACAGCGCCTCGAAGGGCGGCATCGTCGGGCTGACCCTGCCGGCGGCGCGCGAGCTGGCGCGTTACGGCGTCCGGGTGGCGGCGATCGCGCCCGGCATTTTCGCGACGCCGATGCTCGCCGGCCTGCCGCAGAATGTGCAGAACAGCCTCGCGGCCAGCATGCCGTTCCCGCCGCGGCTCGGCCGGCCCGAGGAGTACGCGCAGACAGTCCTCGACCTCTGCCGCAACGTGATGATCAACGGCTCAGTAATCCGCCTCGACGGCGCCCTGCGCATGGCGCCGCGCTAGAAACCGCTCCGAAAACAGTATTCGAACTGCTCGAATCGCCTCTCTAAAATCGTTCATCCCCGGGCTTGGCCCGGGGATCCACGAGAAGCGGAAAAGCGGTGCCAATGTCTCGTGGATGGCCGGGCCAAGCCCGGCCAAGACGAAGAGGCTGCTTCAGCCCGATGGAGCAGGTTCTAAAAGTCGCGGTGGCGCAGCTCGTTGTTGACGCGCCGGTCGCCGCCGAGCCAGCGCTTGAGCTCGCTGTGCGCGTCGGCGCGGCGCAGTGCATCGATCTCGGTGACATCGGGCGGATCGCAGGTGAATTCGACGATCAGTCCGTCGGGCGAGTTCGTATAAATCGACTTACAGTAGCCGTGATTGGTCTCGCGGAATGTCTCGCCGGCGGCATTGAGCCGCGCCTTCAGCGCCTCGTAGGTCGGATCGTCGACCTTCAACGCGATATGGTCGTAATGCCCAATCTCGGCCGGCACCTTTGCCTGGGTGCGCTCGTACATCTTGGGGTCGGCGAACTGGAAGAAGGCGAGCGCGCTGCCGTCGGCGAGTCCGAAAAACGTGTGGCAGAATTCCATCTCCTCACCGGTATCGCGGCTGATCGATTTCTCGCACCAGGTCGCGACCAGCGGAATACCGAGCAGATCCTCGAGGAAACGCCGGTTGGCCTCGTGATCCTTGACGACATAGGCATGGTGATGCAGCCGCAATGGCAGGTTGGGCAGGCTTTGTCCGGTGGTGCGGGCCGTCGCTTCGATCGTGTCCATCTCGACCTCCCCTTCTCGGGCGCATTGACGCGCGGCGCTGGGCTTCTCAAGCTGCCGGCGAAGATAGGCCGGCGAACATAGGCTGGCGAAGATAGGACTGGGCCATATCGCCCGCAAGGAGTGAGCCATGGACCTGCCGCTCGATACCCATCTGAAGATTGGCATTCAGACGATCCACCGGCGCACCGAGCCGGCCGTCGGGCCGTGGCTGCCGAAAATCGACGAGCTGCAGGCGCTGGTCAGCCAGATCGACCGCTGTGGCTTCGATTCGATCTGGGTCGCCGATCACATCTGGTATCCGGCGGCGATCCTCGACCCGCTGTTAATGCTGGCACAAGCGGCAGTGGTCAGCCGACGCTTGCTGCTTGGTATCGGCGTTTATCTGCTGCCCTTGCGTCATCCCGTGCCGGTCGCCAAACAGGTCGCGACCCTGGATCATTTGTGCGAAGGCCGGCTGATCTTCGGCGTCGGCATCGGCGGCGAGTTCCCGAAGGAGTACGAAGCCTGTGGCGTGCCGGTAAAGGAACGCGGCGCCCGGCTATCCGAAGGCATCCCGCTGCTGCGCTCTCTGTTGCGCGGCGAGACGGTGGACCATCAGGGCCGGCATTATGGAAATTTCGCGGGCCTCGCCTTGCAGCCGCCTGCGCGCCAGCCCGGCGGCCCGCCGATCTGGGTCGGCGGCCGCGCCAATGCGGCGCTCGCCCGCACCGGACGGCTCGCCGACGGCTGGATCTCCTACGTCGTGACCCCCGAGACCTTCCGAGCCGGGCTCGGCAAGATCGCCGCGGCGGCGGAGGGGGCCGGCCGCAAGATCGAGCATTTCGGCACCGGACATTTGCTGTTCACCCGGCTCGACGACAGCTACGAGCAGGCGCTCGAAGCGGCAGCGACAACCCTAAGCAACCGCTACGGCACCGATATGCGGCGGGCGGCCGAGCGCTACGGCGCACTCGGCCGCGCCGAGCAGGTCGTCGAGCGCATCCGCGCTTTCCACGCCGCCGGCGTGCGGCATCTGTCGATCGACCTGCTCGGACCCTACGAGGAGCGGCCGGCGCATATCGACCGCTTCGCCGCCGAGGTATTGCCGCTCTTGGCCGATCTGCGCGCCTGATCTGTTTTTAGTTGGCCGAGGCCACCGCGCTGCTCTCGTGTAATGCCGCGATTTCCGCGGCCGAGAAGCCCCAGTCGCGCAACACTGCGTCGGTGTGTTCGCCGACCCGCGCTGGCGGCCGTTGCACCCGGGTCGGGGTGCCGAGAAAACGCGGCGCCGGCCCCGGCTGAGGAATGCCGTCAATCTCGACAAAGCTGTTGCGGTGACGGTTGTGCGGGTGGTCGATGGCTTCCGACATCCGCAGAACCGGTGCGAAGCAGATGTCGGTCTGCTGCATGATCTCGGTCCATTCGGCGCGGGTCTTGCTCTTGAAGATGCGCTTGAGCCGCTCCTGCATCTCCGGCCAATGCGTGCGGTCGGTCTGCGGCGGCAGGTCTTCGCCTTCGAGGCCGGTGTGCTTCAGCAAGAGCGCATAGAATTGCGGCTCGATCGCGCCGACCGAGACATATTCGCCGTCCTTTGTCTGGTACACCTGGTAGTAATGCGCGCCGCCATCGGTGCGGTTCTGGCCGCGCTCTTCCTTCCAGGCGCCGGAAGCCAGCGAGCCGTACATCATCATCATCAGCGAGGCCGAGCCTTCGACCATCGAGCAGTCGATGACCTGTCCCTTGCCGGTCGAGCGGGCGCTGATGATGCCAGCCAGCATGCCCATCGCCAGATACAGCGCCCCGCCGCCGAAATCGCCGACCAGGTTCAACGGCGGCACCGGCGGTCCGCCGGCTTCGCCGATCGAATGCAACACCCCGGACAGCGCGATGTAATTGATGTCGTGCCCGGCGATATGCGCGATCGGGCCGTCCTGCCCCCAGCCGGTCATCCGCCCGTAAACGAGCTTCGGATTGCGGGCGAGGCAGAGATCCGGGCCGAGACCGAGCCTTTCCATGACCCCGGGGCGGAAGCCTTCGAGGAGAGCATCGGCCTGATCGATCAGCCGCAGAGTGGCGTTTACCGCGGCCGGGTTCTTCAGATCGACCGCGATGTTGCGGCGGCCGCGTGCCAGCAGGTTGAAGCGGCTGTCATTGCCGTCGCGGTCGGTGTCATGGCCGACCATCGCGGCGCGGTCGACGCGAATGATTTCGGCGCCCATGTCCGACAGCAGCATCGCGCAGAACGGTCCCGGCCCGATGCCGGCCAGCTCGACAATCCGTATCCCCTCAAGCGGTCCCATGGACGCTCCTCGCTCGGTCCTCGGTCTTTCTGTCATTGCGAGCGAAACGACGCAATCTTATGATCCCTAGGCTCGCCCGAAGGCGCGTAGAAACGTCGCGACCGCGCTGCCGGCGACCTGCGCGCGGACGACAGGATCGTCTTGGCTCTCAAACCCAAACAAGCGCTGTAGATGGATTTCGCCTCGCACCAACGAGGCGAACTGTTCGGCGGCAAGCCGTGGGTCGGCGACGGCAAGCGAACCCGCCTCCGCGGCGCGCTGTAGAAACTCCTCGATCTGGGCGCGGTTGCGCTCGGGGCCGGCCTGCCAGAACACTTCGCCCAGCGCCGGGAAGCGGGTCACCTCGCCGATGATAATGCGATTGACCGCGACCGCTTCGGGCGACAGCACCAGGTCGAGAAAGCGTCGGGCGATCGTGTTCAGCGAGGCCTCGATGTCCTGCGGATCGAGCTCGAAGGCCGAGAACGCCCCGAAACGCTGTTCGGCGACATCGGCGACAACCGCCCCGAACAGCTCCTCCTTGCTGCCGAAATGCGCATAGACGGTGGCCTTCGATACCCCGGCCTCGCGCGCGATCGCATCCATCGACACCGCGCCGAAGCCGCCGGCGAGAAAGGCCCGGCGCGCGGCCCGCAGAACGATCGCGGCCTTGCCGAGGGTTTCGTCGCGCATATCCGGCATGCTCATCGAGAGCTTCCTTTTTGGGCAAGCTGGTTGACAGCCCGGGCCCGCCCTTTCATCCTGAGGTTTACGCTAAACTAAACCGTTCAGTCTAGTCACGCACCCATGCGTAAACCCTTGCTGATTATCACGATCGCGGCCCTGCTCGTCTTCGGCGTCGGCGGCGGTTGGTATTGGTGGACCGACTGGCGCTTTCTGCAATCGACGGACGACGCCTACGTCCAAAGCGACGTATCGCTGATCAGCCCAAAAATTGAGGGGTACATCAAGGAAGTCAGGGTTCGCGACAACGAACCGGTGGCGGCCGGCCAGGTTCTGTTCGTCGTCGACGACCGCGATTTCGCCGCCAAGCTCGCCCAGGCCGAGGCCGCTCTCGCCACCGCGGTAGCCAGCGTCGCGACCTACGCCACTCGGCTCAAGCTGCAGCAGGCGATGATCGATCAGGCGGCGGCGAGCCTGCGGTCCGCCGAGGCGGATCTCAATCGTGCGCAGCTCGACTTCAAGCGATACGCGGCGCTGGCGACCAGCGATTACGCCAGCCGGCAACGCTATGAATCGGCCGATGCCGATTCCCGCAAGGCCGATGCGGCGCTCGGCAAGGCACGGGCCGCTCTTGTTGCCGAGCAAAGCCAGCTTGCCGTCCTCGAATCGCAAAAACGCGAAGAGGAGGCGAAGCTGGCGCAGGCCCGCGCCAGCCTGCAGCTGGCCAAAAACGACCTCGACAACACGGTTATTCGGGCTCCCGTTGCGGGCATCGCCGGCAATCGGGCCGGCCAGATCGGTCAATACGTCAAGCCGGGCAGCCAGCTGTTGTCTCTGGTGCCGCTGCCGCGGGTTTTCGTGACCGCCAACTTCAAGGAAACCCAGCTGACCCGCATGCGGCCGGGCCAGCCGGCCGAAATCTCGGTCGATGCCTATCCCGACCAGCCATTGCAGGGCCGGGTCGAAAGCTTCGCGCCGGGAAGCGGCGCCCAGTTCAGCCTGCTGCCGCCGGACAACGCCACCGGCAATTTCACGAAGATCGTACAGCGCGTGCCAGTGCGCATCTCGGTGCCGGCCGATGGGCCGCTAGCGAGATTGTTGCGGCCGGGATTGTCGGTGACAGTCACGGTCGACACACGCCGCGAGGGTGCGGCCGAAGCGAGTGACGGTATCCTCGGCGCGGCGCATGCCGAGCCGGCATCGCCGGGTCGGCGCCCTTCTCCGTGACCTGGACGCTGACCCTGCCATTGCGGCGAGCCCGGCTCGCCCGTGCCGCGGTTGCGACACCGCAGCCGGCAAGCGCCGAGCCGGCACGGCCCGCCTCCCCTGCCCCGCCGCCACCATCCGCCGCGGGAGCGCAGCCGCGGCTGCGCGACTGGATCGGCGTGCTCGCGATGGGCACCGGTCTGTTCATGGCGATCATGGACGTCCAGATCGTCACCAGCTCGCTGACCCAGATCCAGGGCGGGCTGTCGGCAAGCGTCGACGAGATCGCCTGGGTACAAACCGCCTACCTGATCGCCGACGTCGTGATGGTGCCGCTATCCGGGATGATGAGCCGTCTGTTATCGACGCGCATCCTGTTCGTGGTCGCCGCGCTGGGCTTTACCGGCGCCAGCGTGTTATGCGCCACGGCAACCAGTCTGGGTGAGATGATCCTCTACCGTGCGATGCAGGGATTCTGCGGCGGCGCGATCACCCCGACCGTGTGGCCCGTCGTCTACGGCAGATTTCGGGGGCGGCAGCTCGCGACAGTTATTGCGTTCATCTCGGTAATCCTGAGTTTGTCGTCGACCCTGGGTCCGACGCTCGGCGGTTTCCTCACCGAAACGTTCTCCTGGCATTGGCTGTTTCTGGTGAACATCGTGCCAGGGTTGCTGGTCGCCGCGGTCGTTTGGGTGACCATCGACATCGATAAGCCGGATCTCTCGCTGTTGCGTCATTTCGACCTGATCGGACTGGTGTTGATGGCGAGCTTTCTCGCCTGCCTCGAGTACGCGCTCCAGGAAGGTCCGCGCTGGGATTGGTTTGACGACGATACGATTCGGGCCACCGTGCTGATTTCAATCATTGCCGGCAGCCTGTTCTTCTGGCGCGTCTTCACCTATCACCAGCCGATCGTGGATCTGAGGACGTTTCGGAACCGCAATTTCGCATTCGGAACGTTCTTTACCTTCACGATGGGCATCGGGATGTACGGCACGACTTATCTGGTGCCGCTCTTTCTGGCGCAGGTGCGCGGCTACAATGCCTGGCAGATCGGCTGCACGGTTATTGTCATCGGCCTCGTCACCATGGTGCTGTCGCCGCTCAGTACCCGCATGGCGCGCCTGCTGGATCTGCGGGTCATGCTGGCGATCGGCTTCGGCCTGTTCGCCTATTCGATGTATCTGACGGCCACGCTGACCAACCAGACCGGGTTCTGGGAATTGTTCCTGCCGCAGGTAGTACGCGGGATGGGGCTGATCTGCTGCTACCTGCCGGCCAACATGATCGCAATGGGCAGTTTGCCGGCCGACAGGATGAGAAACGCCGCCGGGCTCTACAATTTGACCCGCGATCTCGGCGGTGCGATCGGGCTGGCCGCGATCGTTACGATCATGAACGCGCGGCTGCACTTCCACTGGAACCGCCTGGTCGAAAACATCAACCCGGCGCGTCCGGCCGTACAGCATTTTCTCGAAATGCGGGCGAACCGGCTCGATGCGATGGTGCCGGACAGTACCCGGGCAGCCATGAAGCTGCTGGCGCAGGCGGTGCAGCGCGAGGCGCTGGTGCTGACCTATAATGACCTGCTGATCCTCATCGGGTTGTTTTTTGTCGGCGCCCTGCTGTTGCTGCCGCTGGTCGGGCGACCGCGCTCGATGATGGCGCATTGACGAGGCTCGCGAGCTTTCCGGCACTGGTGGCCGTCTCTCCTTTGTTATCGGAGTCTTAATCATGCCGCTGCTAGGCCGACCTCAGTCGAGAATGGCGCATTGATAGGAGCGGCTCGATGCCGGCCGGCTTCCCCGCATTGGTTACCGTCTTGGCGCTGCTGCTCTATGTCGGCGTGTTCGTCACCGCCGGCCGCGCCCGCGCGCGCTACGGCATCGAGGCGCCGGCCGTTACCGGCGCGCCGCAATTCGAGCGCGCCTTGCGGATCCAGCAGAACACGCTCGAACAATTGATCTGGTTTTTGCCGGCGCTCTGGCTGTTCGCGTTCTACGTCTCGCCGCTATGGGGCAGCATCATCGGGCTGATCTGGGTCGCCGCACGTATCTACTACGCTTTCTCGTATTACCGTGATCCGGAGACGCGCGGCCCCGGCTTTATCGTCGGCTTCGCGACCAGCGGGGTGTCGGCGCGTCCGGCTAGCCAATCTCCGATCAGGCGGCGGGCGATCGAATCCAGGCGCGGAAGCCGGAACGTGTCGTCATCCGCGTGGCTGGCGAGCCAATCGCGCTCGAACCAGCGGGCGTCCGCCAATTCGTTGTAATCGACCGCTATGTCGGTCGTCTCCGCCTCGGCGTAAAAGCCCAGCATGATGTTGGCCGGGAACGGCCAGGGCTGCGAGGAGTGGTAATGAACCGCGGCGACCTCGATCGCGGTCTCCTCGCGCACCTCGCGCGCGACCGCGTCTTCGAGGCTCTCGCCCGGCTCGACAAAGCCGGCCAGCGTCGAATACATCCCCGGCACCGGAAAGTTCTTGTTGCGGCCCAACAGCGCGCGGTCGCCATCGGTCACCAGCATGATGACCGCCGGGTCGGTACGCGGGAAATGCATCGTGTGACAGGCGGGATCGGTGCAGCGGCGCATATGGCCGGCTTCTTCGCTGCGCGTCGGATTGCCGCACAGGCCGCAGAAACGATGCCGCGAATGCCAGAACAGCATCGCGCGGGAAAACGCCAACAATGCGCCTTCGTGCCGTTCGAGCCGGGCGCCGAGCTGGCGCAGATCGGCGAACCGCACCGCCGCTTCGGCGATCCCGGCCGCCGCAAGCGCCGGCGAGCGCAGCATCTCCAGCGGTGTTTCGACCGAGGATACGTCGAGCGCGAAGTGGGCCCGCTCGTCGATCACGCCGAGAAAGACAAATTCCCCGCGCGCCAGCCGCTCGTCGATATCGTCAAGCGCGCCGAACACCGCCGCGAGCCCCTCGACCGTAATCGAGGCGGCGCGCGGCTCGCTCTCGGCAATTTCGATGACCAGGTTCTGGGTGCGCCAGACCGGGATAAAGACAGTCGCCGGATCGAGGACGCGCTCGCGGATCCAATCGGGCTCGCGGCGGCGCAGGCCGGCACGTTCGAAGCCGGGATGGGTGTAATAATTAGGCGCGCGCATTCCCGGCACACTGGCACAGCCGGCGAGACCGCGGCAAGCCGCCGCCGATTTCGAGAGGCGCCGCTGCTGCGGTCATGCCCCCTCTCCTCCCTTCCTCCGAATACAACCTCTGCTTGTGTATCACCTGAAATATCAGGTGAAATTCAGGTGGATTTGGCGTAACGGGCGGCCCGCACCTCCATCGGCTGAAAGATCCAGGAGCGGTAGATCGGGTCGGGCTCCCCGGCCGCCTGGCGCGCAGCGAAGCGCTCGTCGATCTTCGCATCGAGCCAATCCATGTTGCGGTTCAGATAGCTTTGCAGCTCCTGCCAGAGCGGCACGATCTCTTCCGCGAGCGGGTGCTGTTTGAAGCCTTCCGGTTGGTGCGGGTGCTGCGCGACATAGGCCTCATCGGACAGGATGAGTTCGGCGTGATCGCCGATTTGTGCGAGGTTCAGCAGCGCTCTCCTGCCGACGCGCATGATGGGGGTGCAGAGGGGCGGGATTTTGTCGTCGACCTCGCCACCCTCGCCGCGGATCTCGCGCACCCCGTCGGCGAGCGCGACGCACGCGCGCAGCTGCATGCGGGTCCAGATCGCCGGCACGTCGGCCGCAACCTGCTGTGCTTCCGCGCGCTCCTGCGTCTCCCCCAGGCAGTGGCTCGAAGACAACCGGCTGATCCCGCTGCGGCGCGATGATGCGGTCGAGGCAGAGCTTCAACGGCACGATTTTGCCGAGGAGCGCCAGCTCGATCGCCTTGCTGACCAACACCGGGGCGCTGGCATCGAGCAGCATGGCGGCGGCGCGGGTTGCCGCGTTCAGGATGCCGGCCGGCTTGCCTTTGGGATTGCCGGAAACGCCTTTGACATAGCGGCGTGCTCGTCGCGCCGCGGCTCCAATTCGGGGATTTGACCGTTGCTCGGAATTTGATCGTCGCTCATAGGGGGTGTCCATCCGGTAATTAGGGCATCGCCAATATGGCAATTGCGGCTTTCGGTCAAGAACAAAAAGAGAACGATATTGAAAATGCTTTAACCCGGTAGATGTGCCGGCCGCCCAAATCGCCCGGGCATGAGCTTTGGGTGGACCGTATCTTTCGCGGAGCAACGACGAAGATGCGCCGTAAGCGGAAGTTTGTTGTTTGCCTTGGTGACGCCCTCATAATTGAGACGTCTCGAAGTTGCGTTCTCTTGCTCCCGCTTTTTAAATCGGTTCAGTTATGATGGACCGAAATGACACACCGCCAAGGCCTGATCGAGAGAACAAGCAGGCCCTCTTGTGCATGTCGAGGCGCCGCATCAAACGCCCAACCACTCGCCGAGCAAGGTTCGTAAGTCTCGGTTCAAGGCAAACCAGCGCAGACACTCGTGATCGTTGAGCTGAGAAACCGGGTGTAGCGTCACGCCATCGAGGTCATCGAGGTACAGGGCATGAGCTCGATCACGTAGCTCCCGCTCGCCAAAGAACAGATTAATGTGAGACGTGTAAGATCGGCTTTGCAAAAACGCTCGCAGGTCAAGCTCCCAATTTGATAGGAAGGTTTCGTAAAGCCGCCGCTGAATGGCGGCTCCGCCAAGGTTCGGCGAATGGTAAGTCGGCGCCCCGAAGCTCAGAATGCAGTCGGCGCCTAATTCTACCCCGTAGTGTATCGCGGCGAACGCGCCAGCCGACATCCCGATCGTGCAAAGGCGTCCACATCCGAGCTGGCGCTGCAGCGCACGTATCGCCTGCAGCGTTGTGTCTCGATCACCGAGGGATTTCAAACCGCGCAAAAACAGCAGCCGCCGGAAGTCTTTGAGATAAACGGCATTGCAACCCAGCGATGCGAGATACCTGTCGAATATCGAAAGGGGCATCCCCGCCGTGTCATTGGTTCCGGTGAACACCACGACCAAAGTGTCGCCAGCCATCGGCGGTGCCGCCATAAAATCGCGCAGCTTTTGGTTAGATACGAGTGGCCGTCTCAATTGATCATCAGCGGGGGAGCGATCCTGTAACGCTGCATAGAGCCCATACCCTACCAATGGCAGTCCGGCCTTTGTGGCCTCCTGAAGCGTTCGAAAATCGGAACCGACGGCGATGCCCCAAAGCAATGGATCCGCGGGCATTCGCTCCAGTGCAGCATCCAATTCGTGCGCGGCTGTGTCGACCTCGCCCAGCATTTGGTGCAGGATCACAAGCTCGAACACCCATCGGGGGTTGTGCGGTGCGCGACTGGCGAGTTCGCGAAACCGGAGAATCGCCAGCTCGCCGTCGCCTCGCTCGAACGCGATCAGCGCCCGCATCATCGTGATTTCCGGTGACCATGCCGCCCGTTCCCAGGCGCGCTCAGCTGCCTCGGACGCCGCATCAAAATCCCTCAAGTTCCGGCAGGCTGTCGCCAAGGCCAGGAATTCGGGCGCCGACGGTGTCTCGGTGATAACGATAAGCTGCTCAGCAGCCTGACGCATCGCGGCCCAATCCCTGTTGGCCCATGCGAGCCTTACGCGGCTCATGGCTGCAGCCAAATCAAGTCCGCAATCCGGGGTCACAATCCTCTTCTCACTTCTCTCCAACTAGGGTTTCATCATGCCGTGACCTCTCCAGCCCGTAAACTTGCGAGATAAAACGTGACGCCACCGGAATCGAGGATTTTGCGCGCAGCGCTGTCGTTACCCGATACTTACGCCGCGCCGCGAACGCCCACTGAACAACAACTCGCGGACATTTGGTGCACCGCGCTGCACATGGACTGTATTGGAGTTAATGACAACTACTTCGACCTCGGTGGTGACTCCA
>VAZR01000046.1 GCA_005888515.1 Alphaproteobacteria bacterium
CTCGTCGAGCAAGGTGTCGATGTTGCCGGCGATGCCGGACACCAGCGCCACTTCGACAAAGATCAGCGGCTCGTCCGGCATGCGCGGATGAAAAAACGCGAAGCAGCGGCGGTCCGCCTCGAGCCGGTTCTTCAAATCGGTCCAGCCGCGGATCTCGTGCACCGCCTCGTAGGCCATCAGCTTTTCCAATAGCGAGGCCGGGGCGTCCCAGGTGATCCGCTGTAATTCGAGGAAGCCGATGTCGAACCAGTTGGCGAGCAGGTCGCGCAGATCGTCGGCGAGCCCGCGCAGAAACGGATCGCCGTTCGCGAGCGCGATCAACTCGGCGCGGCGGTCGACGAGGAACTTCACCCCTTCCGGCAGCGCATTGAACTGGCGCAGCAGCGTGACCCGCGGCGGCAGCAACGCGGCGCGGAGGGCGCGCTCGGCGGCGCTCCGCTCGCCCGGCTCGACCGCCGCCGCAAGCACCGTGCAGCAGCGGTTGACCGCTTCATGGTCGGTGTCGAATTCGGTAGCCAGCAGCCGCAGGAAACGCGCGCGCCCCGCTTCGTTCAGCGCCAGGTAGGTGCGGCCGAGCTCGGCGGCGCGCGCCCGCGCGGTGACCTCGCCGCCGCGGCCATCGAGACAGCTGAGCATCTGTTGGCGCAGCCGCGCGACGTCGTCCTCGGGCAGATCCGGCCGCGGCGCGCCCGACAGGACGCCGCGCGCCGACAGTGCGATCTCACGCCAGGCGCTGCGCAGATTGGCAATGGTGCGGTCGAAAACGCCGTCGAGAAAGCCGGCGGGAGCGCGGTCGGTCATCGGTGACCCACGGTTCGCGGAACGCAGGATGATCATATCGCGCCGATCATGGTCGTATCGCGGCCATGTTTGAGGTACCGCTTTTCAGCTGAGCCAACGCGGCGGGCAATCCTTCGACCAGATCTTCGGCGATCAGGCCCGGACCGAACCGGCGGGCCGCCTCGGCATGCAGCCAAACCGCCGCCGCCGCCGCCTCGAAGGCGGGCATGCCTTGGGCCAGAAGGCCGAGCACCATTCCGGCCAGCACGTCTCCGGAACCGGCCGTCGCCAGCTCGGGCGGCGCGCCCGGATTGATGGCAGCCCGGCCGTCAGGGGCGGCGATCACGGTATCGTTGCCTTTCAGCAGCATCACCGCCCCGCTCGCCCGAGCGGCGCGGCAGGCGCGCTCCAGCTTGCTGCCGGAGCCACCAAGTGATTTGGCGAACAGCCTAGCGAACTCCCCTTCATGCGGGGTTAACACACAAGGCGAGTGAATCGCGCCAAACAGAACCTCTGCGTTCTTAGCAAAGCTGGTCAGCGCATCGGCATCGAGTACGGTTAATTTTCCCGCCGCGAGGATCGCCAGCACCTTGTCGCGGGTCTCGTCTCCGACCCCGGCCCCCGGCCCGATCAGCGCCGCGTTGCGCCGAGGATCGGCCAAAAGGGCCTGGAAAGCATCGAGCCCGCCCGCCGGCTGAACGATGATCCCGGTCAGCGCCGCGGCATAAACCGGGAATGCCGCTTCCGGTGCCGCGACGGTGACAAGGCCAGCGCCGAGCCGCGCCGCGGCCCGGGCGGCAAGCCGCGCCGCGCCGGTCATCATCGCCCCGCCGGCGACCAGCGCGTGGCCGTGCGTGTATTTGTGGCTCTCCGGCGCGGGCCACGGAAACGCGTCGCGCCACCAATCCGGAACGTAATCGGGTTTGGGTTCGGCTTCCTCTGCTTTTGCGCTCGATGGTTCCTCATCGCGAGTACTTCGGCTTCGTAGTGAGAGCACAAACCATACTAATCCAAATCCGATTAACCCACAGAGAACGATAATAATTAGGTCGTTGCCCGTCATCAAAATATGCTTTCACGATATGCAGATAGCCTCACGAGCCCCGCATCCGCGATAACCGCCGGCGCCAATGGTTCGACTGCGCCGGTCCAGCGTGCGGCAGCGGCGGCGGCATCGCCCTTCAGCGCCTCGCGGGACCCGAGCAGCGCGACCCGCACCGGCCAACCGCGCTCGGCCAGGAGGCGCGCCGTGACGAACCCGTCGCCGCCATTGTTGCCCGGGCCGCACAGCACCAGCGCGGGCTGCTTCGGCCAGCGCCGGGCCACGGCGTCGGCCACCGCGCGCCCGGCATTCTCCATCAGCGCGATGCCGGCGACCCCGCCGGAGATCGTCAGCCGCTCAGCCTCGCCCAACTGCTGCGGCGTCAGCAGCGCATGCCGCTACCAGCTCGCAGATAAATCACTCATTGCCCGGCAAAAGTGGGGAGGGCCGCCCGGCCCGCAAAGCCCGCAGCGGCGCTATTACCTGAGCCTTGCCTCAGCTCGGCACGAGCCCGCCGTCGACGTTGTAGGATTGGCCGGTAATGTTGCGGCTGCCCGGGGAGGCCAGGAAGACCGCCATTGCCGCGATGTCGTCCGGCGTGTTGGCGCGGCGGATCGGGATCCCGGCCTCCTGTTCGGTCAGCAGCTGTTCCACGCTAATGCCGCGCTCGGCGGCGCGGGTCACGGCGTTGCGCGCGCCGAGCTCGGTGCGGGTAATGCCGGGGCAGATCGCGTTGACATTGATGTTGTAGCGGCCGAGCTGCTGCGCCGCCATCTTGGTCAACGAGATCACCGCCCCCTTGCTGGCGGCGTAGGCCGCGTTGGAGGCGCCGGCATAGCCGCGGCCGCTGATCGAGGCGATGTTGATGATCCTCCCGCCGCTCCCGTCGGCATCGAACTGCCGGATCATCTCGCGCGCGGCGCGCTGGAGACAGAAGAACACGCCCTTCGCATTGACCCGGTGGATGCGGCCCCAATCCGCCTCGGTCAGATCCATGATGTAGGCGTAGCGGGTGACCCCTGCATTATTGACGATGACGTCGAGCCGGCCGAGCTCGGCGACGGCACGCGCCACCATCGCTTCGATGCTCGCGACATCGCCGCAATCGGCTTCGATTGCGATCGCCCGCCGGCTGTTGCCGGCCGGCCGGTCCTTGTTGCAATCGGCGGCGGCGCGTTCGGCTGCGGCCAAGTCGATATCGGCGGCGGCGACCACCGCACCTTCCGCCGTCATCGCCAGCGCGGTGGCCCGCCCGATGCCGGCCCCGGCACCGGTCACCAGCACGGCTTTATCCTGCAAGACGGGCATCATCGCCTCCGATCTCAACGCATTTGGCTGTCATTGCGAGCACAGCGAAGCAATCTCCCGATTGCCTACTCTAGGAGAATTGCTCGGTTGCTACGCTCCCCGCAATGGCAACTCTCTTTTGTACAGCCCGCCGGATGGGCGATTTCCGAGCGGCCCGGCTCTGCTAAGATCGCCGGAAGAAACGATACCGGGGCGGAACACGCAAAATGAAGCAAGGCTTAGTCTTTGTCGCCCTCGTCGCGGGGGCGCTGCTCGGGATCGGCGGTGCCGGCGCCGAGCCGCTGAAAATCCGCGTCGGATGGGTAGTGACCCCGGGACACCTGGCGCCGCTGATCGAGGCGCTGGGAAAGCGCGAACCCGGCCTCTTCAAGCATCTCGGCAAAAGCTACGCTCTCGAGACCGTCCGTTTCCAGGGCACGACGCCGATGATCCAGGCGCAGGCGATCAACGAACTGGATATCGCCGCCTTCTCGACCGCCGCGCTCGCCCTGGCGGTTACCAATGCGAAGCTCGATGAGCGCGTTGTCGCCGATGTCGTGGCAGACGGCCATTCCGGCTATTTCACGGAGAATTTCGTCGTTCTCGCCGACAGCCCGATCAAGACGGTCGAGGACGTCAAGGGCAAGCGGGTCGCCAGCAACGCGATCGGGTCGGCACATGATCTGGCGATGCGGACGATGCTGCGAAAGCACGGCATCAAGGACAGCGACGTCACGACGGTCGAGACCAATTTCGCCAACATGCCGGCGATGCTCGACGGCGGCAAAGTCGACATGATCGGCGTGCTGCCGCAATTCTCGAAAGGGATCATCGGCAACGACAAGTACCGGATATTGTTCACCGGACGCGATGCGGTCGGGCCGATCCAAGCCGTGATGTGGGCGATGCGGGCCGAGGTCATCGCCGCCAACCGGCCGGCTTTGGTGGATTTCTTCGAGGACCACATCCGCGCCGTGCGCTGGTTTCTCAACGAGAAAAACCGCGACGCGGCCCTCGACATCACCGCTTCGGCCACCAAGCTGCCGAAGGCGGACCTCGCCTTCGCCTTCACCAAGGAGGATTTCTACCACTCGCCGGATGCGCGCCCGGAACTGGACACGGTACAGAAGGAAATCGATCGCGCGGTCGAACTTGGCGTCTTACCGAAAGCGGTGCAGATCGTCCCTAAATACGTCGATCTGTCGCTGATCGAGGAAGCCAAAAAGCGCATAGACGGCGGAAGCTAGGTTCCGCCCACACCTGGATAGAAAAGAGCAGAGGTTGAGCAGCACGGCGCACATCGTCATCGACCGGGTCAGCCATGAGTATCGTCCGGCGCGGCGCCGGCCGGTGTTGGCGCTCGACGACGTATCGCTGGCGGTCGGCGACCGCGAGTTTCTCGCCCTCTTGGGGCCGAGCGGCTGCGGCAAGAGCACCCTCCTTTACCTCGTTGGCGGTTTTCTGCCGGTCGAGGAAGGCACGATCCAGGTGGAGGGACGGCCGGTCGACGGCCCTGGCCCCGACCGCGGCATAGTGTTCCAGCATTTCGCGCTGTTTCCGTGGAAAACCGTCATCCAAAACGTGCTCTACGGGCTCGAAAAGAAGGGCCTGCCGCGTGAGGAGAGGCTGCGGGTGGCGCATGAATTCATCGAACTGGTCGGCCTCGCGGGGTTCGAGGACAGCTATCCGGCGCAGCTCTCGGGCGGCATGAAACAGCGCGCCGCGATCGCCCGCACCCTGACGATCGACCCGAGCATCCTGCTGATGGACGAGCCGTTCGGCGCGCTCGACGCTCAGACGCGCAGCCTGATGCAAGCCGAACTCCTGCGCATTTGGCAACGCTCGCGTAAGACCGTGATCTTCGTCACTCACGATGTGCATGAAGCGGTTTTTCTGGCGGAGCGGATCGCGGTGATGTCGGCGCGGCCCGGGCGCATCAAGGAAATTGTCGACGCCCGCGTCGACAGGCACGATCCGGAGGTGCAGCGCACGCCGCAATTCCTCGAGATGGTCGACCACGTCTGGAACCTGGTGCGTGCCGAAGCCATTCAGGCACAGCGGAGCGGCGCGGCATGAACGCCGTCGCGCAAATCCTCCCCCGATATGTCCCGCTGCTGCTGCTCGCGATGGCTTGGGAGGTGGTAACCCGGACCGGCCTCGTGCCGACAGCGGCCTTGCCGCCGCTCGACACGGTCGCAGCGGCCTGGCTCGACCTCGCAGTCGGCGGCGATTTGTGGAGCAACGGTGTCGCCTCGATATCGCGCGGCGCGGCAGGGCTCGGCCTGGCGATCTGTCTGGGCAGCCTGATCGGCGTGCTGATGGCCTGGTACAAACCGGTCCGGATCGCCGTCAACCCGACCGTCCAGTTCTTCTATCCGATGCCAAAATCGGCGCTGATCCCGGTCATGGTGCTGTGGCTCGGCTTTGGCGATGCATCGAAGGTCGCTACGATTTTTATCGGCTGCCTGCTGCCGATCACTCTGAGCGCGTTCAACGGCGCGCTCGGCACAGAACAGGTACTGATCTGGTCAGCACGCAGCCTAGGGGCGAGCCGCTGGCGAGTACTGTGGGAAGTGGTCTTCCCGAGCGCCCTGCCGGAACTCCTGAGCGGCATCCGCACGGCGCTGGCGTTGTCCTTCGTGCTGTTGGTCGCCTCCGAGCTGATCGTCGCCCGCCGCGGTCTCGGATACATGATCGGCTGGCTCGGCGATGGCGGCGCCTACGACGCGATGTTCGCGGTGGTGCTGACCGTGGCCCTGTTGGGCTTCCTCGCCGATCGGCTCTATCTGATGCTGACGCGGCGCATTCTTGCCTGGCGCGAATAGGGGCAGGAATGAGCGAACTCGATACCCCGCTCCTCGCGCGCTCGGCACCCTCCAGCTTTCGCTTCGACGCCGCGCTCGTGTCTGTAGGCCGGCGGGCCGGTGCGATCGCTTCGCTGCTCGCGCTGCTGGTTGCCTGGGAAGCGGCCTCACGCAGCGGCATCGTGACCCCGTTCCTGTTGCCGCCGCTCTCGGCGGTGCTCAACCGCGTCGCAGAAGACGCAATGTCCGGTGAGCTTGCCCTCAACCTCGGCCAGACCCTGTACCGTGCCATCGCCGGCTTCGCAATCGCCGGCGCGGCCGGGGTCGTGATCGGCATCCTGATGACGCGGCGCCCCTGGGTCCGGTGGTTTTTCGACCCGATCGTCTCGGTCGGCTTTCCGATGCCGAAGATCGCGTTTCTGCCGATCTTCATGCTGTGGCTGGGGCTCTACGACGTATCGAAGATCTCGATGGCGGTATTCAACGCAATTTTCCCGGTGATTGCCGCAACGATGGCGGCTGCCGAAGGCGTCGATCGCCACCTCTTATGGTCGGCGCGCAGCCTCGGGGCCAACGAGCGGCAATTGCTGCGCGAGATCATTCTGCCGGCGGCGTTGCCGCAAATCCTGACCGGATTGCAGGTGGCATTGCCGATCTCGATGATCGTCATGATCGTGACCGAGATGCTGATGGGCGGCCAGGGCCTCGGCGGCGCGATGATCGCCGCTTCGCGCTTTGCCGACTCGCCCGGGGTGTTTGCCGGGATTGTCGAGATCGCGGTGGCCGGCCTCTGCCTCGTCAAAGGCATCGCTGTGCTGCGCCGCCACCTGCTGGCCTGGCACCAGGAAGCGCAGGAGCCCACGACGGTCTAACCGAGACCAACCCACGCAGCGGTGGTGCGCGCCGGAATTTTATCGCTAAAACGGGAACCACCTCGCCGGCCGGTTGTTGAGCAGTACCTTTACCTCCACAAGACCGGCCGCGGTTGGGGACGAGACGCCTGCGAAACCGACCGGTAACATGCCCAAACAAGACCCCGTTCGGATGTTGTAAATAATTGATTAAACTATCGTTGCTGTTAATATCCCGACCCTTGTTGCGCGACGCAGCGAAACCTGCTGTCGTGCGGCGAAGCACCTTTTTCGAACCCTCAGCACCTTTAGATCCGTAAACCCGGCGGCTGCGTCGTGCGCGCCGTACTCGTGTTTTCGAGCACCTGAAGGAGTTGAGCATGGAGCCGACGGCTGACGGTCTCGTCGAGGTCGCCACCTCCGAGAGCCATCCGAGCGCCTCCGTCATGGATGCGGCGGTTGCCGCGCGAGGTTCCAACGGGCATGCCGCGCCGGCAGTCGACGGCGACGCTTTCAACCTGCATCTGCTGCACGCGCTGCAGCTGATGCGCGTCGGCGATTTTTCGGTCCGCCTGCCCGGCGACGGCACCGGGCTCGCCGGCAAGGTCGCCGACACCTTCAACGAGATCGTCGCCGCCAATCAGCGGATGGCGCAGCAGCTCGAGCATGTCGGTCAGGTCGTCGGCCGCGAAGGCAAGACGCGCCAGCGCGTCAAGCTCGGCCTGTCGGACGGCGCCTGGGGCGAGATGGAGAGCTCCGTCAACACGCTGATCGACGATTTGCTGTGGCCGACCAACGCGGTCACCGATGCGATCACCGCGGTGGCGCGCGGCGACCTATTGCAGACGATGCGGCTCGATGTCGATGGCCGCCCGTTGCAGGGCGAGTTCCTGCGCCTCGCGACGATCGTCAACACAATGATCCAGCAGCTCGGCGTCTTCACGTCGGAAGTGACGCGCGTCGCGCGCGAGGTCGGCACCGACGGCAAACTCGGCGGCCAGGCGCAGGTGCGCGAAGTGACCGGCGTGTGGCGCGATCTGACCGAGAGCGTCAACTCGATGGCGTCGAACCTGACCGCCCAGGTCCGCAACATCGCCGAGGTCACGATCGCGGTCGCCAACGGCGATTTGTCGAAGAAGATTACCGTCGATGTGCGCGGCGAAATCCTGCAGCTGAAGGAAGCCATTAACACGATGGTCGATCAGCTGCGCTCCTTCGCCTCCGAAGTGACGCGCGTCGCGCGCGAGGTCGGCACCGAAGGCAAGCTCGGCGGCCAGGCGATCGTACCCGGCGTCGCCGGCACCTGGAAGGATTTGACAGACTCGGTCAACGCGATGTGCGGCAACCTGACCGCGCAAGTACGCAACATCGCCCAGGTCACGACCGCGGTGGCGCGCGGCGATCTATCGCGCAAGATCACCGTCGATGTCTCGGGCGAAATCCTCGAGCTGAAGGACACCATCAACACGATGGTCGATCAGCTCAATGCCTTCGCTTCGGAAGTGACCCGCGTCGCGCGCGAGGTCGGCACCGAAGGCCGACTCGGCGGTCAGGCGCAGGTGCCCGGCGTCGCCGGCACCTGGAAGGATTTGACCGACAACGTCAATTCGATGGCCGGCAATTTGACGGCCCAAGTTCGCAATATCGCCGAGGTGGCGACCGCGATCGCCGGCGGCGACTTGTCGAAAAAGATCACGGTCAATGTCTCGGGCGAGATCCTGCAGCTGAAGGAGACCGTCAACACGATGGTCGATCAGCTCAACGCCTTCGCCGGCGAGGTGACGCGCGTCGCGCGCGAGGTCGGCACCGACGGCCGGCTCGGCGGCCAGGCCAACGTGCTCGGCGTCGCCGGCACCTGGAAGGATCTGACCGAAAGCGTCAACTCGATGGCCTCGAACCTGACCAACCAGGTTCGAAACATCGCCGCCGTCTCGACCGCGATCGCCAACGGCGATTTGTCGAAAAAGATCACGGTCGATGTCAGCGGCGAAATCCTCGAGCTGAAGGAGACCATCAACACGATGGTCGATCAGCTCAACGCGTTCGCCGGCGAGGTGACACGCGTCGCGCGCGAGGTTGGCACCGAAGGCCGCCTCGGCGGCCAGGCGGAAGTGAAAGGCGTCGCCGGCACCTGGAAGGATTTGACCGACAGCGTCAACTCGATGGCCTCGAACCTGACCGGTCAGGTGCGCAACATCGCCGAGGTGACGACCGCCGTCGCGCAGGGCGATTTGTCGAAGAAGATCACGGT
>VAZR01000047.1 GCA_005888515.1 Alphaproteobacteria bacterium
ACGCCGCTGTCGCGCCAATCCTGGGAGATCGGCGACGTGCTGCTGAACCAGGCTCGCGTCGTAATCTTCTTTGTCGCGGTCGCATTGGCCGGCGGCATGTACCTGTTCTTGAGCCACACCCGGCTCGGCAAGGGGCTGCGCGCCGCGGCCGACAATCCACAGGCCGCAATCTATATGGGGATCGATGTCGACCGGGCGCATCGCATCGCCTGGAGTCTTGGGGTCGGCATCACCGCGGTCGCCGGCGGGCTGGTCGCCACGTTCCAGACGTTCCAGCCCTATGTCGGGTTCGATTTTGTCATCGTCATGTATGCCGGGGTCGTGCTCGGCGGCCTTGGCAGCAATTTCGGCGCGTTCTGGGGCGGCTTGTTGATCGGCGTCGTACAGCAGATGTCGACCCTGATCCTGCCCTACCAGCTGCAGAACACCGCGATCTTCGTGGTTTTCCTGCTGATCATCTTCCTGCGGCCGCAGGGCATGTTCGGCCGGCTCAGCGAGCGGACATGAGAAGGCGGTCATGAGAACCCGCGCGGAAGCGAGCCGCCAGCGCTGGGCGATCCTCGGCTTTGCCCTCGCCATTCTGGTGCTGTCGTTCGTCGTCCTGAAGAGTGCGTATTACCAGCTGGTGCTGACCCAGGTGCTGCTCTGGGCGGTGCTGTCGCTCGGCTGGAATCTGTTGAGCGGTTACAGCGGGTACTTCTCGTTTGGCCATGCCGGTTTTTGGGGTCTCGGCGCCTACACGGTCGCGTTGGGCATGCTGTATTTCGACCTGACCCCGTGGGTCTCGATTCCGTTTGCTGCGCTCGTCGGCGCCGTCGCCGGGGCGATCATCGGCTATCCGACCTTCCGCCTGCGCGGCCACTATTTCGCGCTGGCGATGCTCGCCTACCCGCTGGCGACGCTCTACGTGTTCCAGTGGCTCGGCTATCAGGAATTGGCCCTGCCGATGAAGCGCGACGCGCCGCTTCTCTATATGCAATTCGAGGATCAGCGCCTCTATGTCGTGCTGGCGCTCGGGCTGCTGGTCGCGGCGTTGCTGATCTCGCTGAAGGTCGAGAATTCGCGGTTCGGCATGGCGCTGTTGGCGATCAAGCAGAACGAGCCGGCCGCGGAAGCGGCGGGGATCAATACCTGGCGCTGGAAGATGCTGGCGCTGATGCTGAGCGGCGCGATCGCGGCAATTGCCGGCGGGCTTTACGGGGTCGTGCTGCTGGTCGTCACCCCCGAGACCGTGTTCGGCATGCTGGTTTCGGCCCAGGCGCTGATCCTGGCGCTGTTCGGCGGCGTCGGCAGCCTGTGGGGCCCGGTGATCGGCGCGATGCTGCTGGTGCCGCTCGCCGAGGGGCTGAACGCCGAACTCGGCGATGTGCTGCCGGGCATCCAAGGCGTCGTCTATGGTATCGCGATCATCATGATCATCCTGTGGGCGCCCGAGGGTGTCTACTGGCGGGTGCTCGACCGGCTGCCGCGCCGCAAGCCGGCGGCTGCCGAAGCGCCGCCTCGCCCGACGGCGACTGTCGTGCCGTTGCCGCATGAGCGTCGCGCGAGCACCGGCGAGCCGCTGCTGGTATTACGCGATATCGGGATCTCGTTCGGCGGGCTGCGAGCGCTCGACGGCATCGATCTCGCCATCCCCGAAGGTGGGTTGTACGGCATCATCGGCCCGAACGGCGCCGGCAAGACGACCCTCTTCAACGTGATCAACGGGTTTCTCGCGCCCGACCGCGGCGCGATCAGCTTTGCCGGCGAGCCGATCTGGAAAACGTCATCGTCGGCGCGTTTGTCGGCGCGCCCGACGATGCGACCGCACGTCAGATGGCGCTAGCCGCGCTCGATCGCGTCGGGCTGAGCGCGCAATCGGGCGCCATCGCCGGCGGCCTGACCACTCGCGAATTGCGGCTGATGGAGCTGGCGCGGGCCCTGGTCCCGCATCCAAGGCTGATGCTGCTCGACGAAACACTTGCCGGGCTCGCACATGATGACCTCAATGGTATTCTGACGGTCATCCGGCAATTGCGCGCGGACGGTATTACGGTGCTGATCATCGAGCACACGATGGGTGCGATGGTACAGCTGGTCGATCATTTCACCGTGCTCGACCATGGCCGGTTGATTGCGTCCGGCAGGCCGGACGATGTTGTTCGCGATCCCAGCGTCATTGAGGCCTATCTCGGCAAGAAATGGGTCGATCGGGTCGCGGTTCCCGCAAAATAGGAGGAGACACGGCAATGCAGAAATCACCGACAAGGCGCAGCGTGACGGCCGGGCTGGCGCTTGGCGCCCTGGCCGCTCCCGGGTTGCGCATCGCCCCGGCATGGGCACAGGCGAAATCCGTAAAGATGGCGATGATCGCACCGCTTTCGGGGCCATGGGCGCGCCAGGGCCAGCTGCTGCGCCAGGGCGCCGAGATGGCGATCGACGAGATCAACCAGAAGGGCGGCATTGAGAAGCTCGGTGGCGCCAAGTTCGAGCTGGTCGTAGCCGACGCCGGCGACAGCACCGAGAAGGCCAAGAATGCGGCGCAGCGCCTATTGTCCGACCAACCCGACCTGATCGGCGGTTTCGGATCCTGGCTCAGCTCCTTCACCTTGGCGGTGACCGAGGTCACCGAGCGCGCGCAGATGCCGTGGCTGACGCTGTCCTATTCCGATGCGATCACCAATCGCGGGTTCAAATTCATCTTCCAGACCTCGCCGACCGCCGATTGGCAGGCCGCTGAAACCCTGCCGACCGCGCTCAAGCTCGCCGAGGCCGCGACCGGCAAGCGGCCGAAGACGATCGGCATCATCCAGGACAACACGGCGTCGCCGGTCAGCTTCGGCAAGCAATTGCGCGAGGGCGGCGGGCTCGACAAGGTCGGCCTCAAACCCGTCGTCGATCAGATCTTCACGCCGCCCTTATCGGACGCGACGCCACTCGTCGATAAGGTGCGCTCGGCCAAGCCCGATTTTCTGCTGCTGCTGACCTCGGCGATGCCCGACTGCAAGCTGGTGCTCGAAAAACTGGAGGAGTTCAAGCTCGCGAAAGGCAAGATCCCGCTGGTCGGGAATGGCGCGCCATTCGGCTCCCCCGAATTGCTGAAGACAATCGGCCCAGAACTGCTCGAAGGCATGCTGTTCAGCGTCGCCAACTGGCCGTTAAAGGGGCAGGAGGAATTCATCGAGCGTTTCAGGAAGCGGACCGGCGAGCCGTTTGCGACCCAGGATGCCCTATGCGGCTACGGCCATACCTGGATCCTGAAGGAGGCGCTGGAGCGCGCCGGCGCAGCCGACAAGCTCAAGGTCGCCGAGGCGATCCGCACGATGAACCTGACCACCGGCCCCGCCGCGTTGTCGTTCCCCGGACCGATCAAGTTCGACGAGAAGGGGCGCCGCCAGGAAGTGCCGATGGTCTTTGCGCAATGGCAGAAAGGCGTGCCGGTGACCGTCTATCCGGAGGACCGCGCCGTGGCCAAGCCGTTCTGGCCCTCCGTCTAGCCTAACCGGTTGCTGCGGGCGTTGCGCGATTGCGCCGCTATGCGGCGGCGGCATCCGCAGCAAGCCGCGTCCGGCCGGTGGACGCCGGCCGGATCCGGCTCGCCGAAAGCAGCACGGCGACTGCCGTCCCGCGGCCTTTCTCGCTATCGATCTGCAGCGAGCCTCCGTGCAATTCGACGAGCGAGCGCGCCAATGGCAGCCCCAGGCCGGTGCCGTCATGCCGCCGGTTGAAGCCGGTATCCAACTGGCCGAACGGCTGTAGCGCGACGGTGATTTCCTCCGGCGTCATGCCGACGCCGGTATCGCGCACTTCGAAAACAATACCGGCATCCGCAGTGCGCCGGACGGCAAGAACGACCGACCCGCCCGTGCCGGTGAACTTGATGGCATTGGCCAACAGATTGAGCAGCACTTGCTTTAGGCGCCGCTCGTCGGCGATGACGGCCGGCAACCCCGGCTCGCATTCGACCGACAGCTGCAATCCCCCCGCCTGTGCCGCCTCCTGGACGAACTCGATGCACGCATCTGCCACCTGGTAAGGGTCGGTCTCGTCGGCTTCCAGCGGGAATTTCCCAGCGTCGATCTTTGCCAGATCGAGCAGGTCATTGACGATCTCGAGTAGATGTTGGCCGCTCTGATTGATGATGCGGGCATATTCCAACTGTTGCGCATGCAACTCGCCGGTAAGCCCTGAGGTGAGCATGTCGGAAAAGCCGATGATCGCGTTCAACGGCGTGCGCAGCTCGTGGCTCATATTGGCGAGAAACTGCGATTTGGCGACGTTCGCGCCTTCGGCGGCGATCTTGGCGTCCCGCAGGCGGCGTTCGGCGAGGACTTGCGCCGTCACGTCGCGCGCCGTGCCGCGATAGCCGGCAAACTGCTCGGCTTCGTCGAACACCGGATTACCGCTGATCGATACGATCTGCTCGGGGTCGCCTTGGAATTGCCGGACGTAGACGAAATCACGGAAGGCTTCGTGCCGTTCCAGTATCGCCCTGTGCTCGAGCCATTTGTCGGGCTCTCGGTCGGAACCGGCGATCATCTCGAACCGGGTATGGCCGATCGCGGTGCCGGGATCCTGCCCGAAGCGGCGGATGCCGTCCGACACGTAGGTGAACCGATGGTCGCGGTCGGTCTCCCACAGCCAATCCGAGGTCATCGTCGCGAAATCGCGAAACCGTGCCTCGCTCTCGCCCAAGGCATGTGCGACCTGCCGTAACTCGGCGGTTTGCTGCTCTAGTTTGCGCGACCGCGATGCGAGCGCCGCAAACACCGTAGCGATACCGATGGAACCGCACAGCGCAGCCAGGGCGATCAGGGCGGCCTCGCGGCGCCACCCCGCCAGGGCGGCGCTTTCGCTAACCCCGATATTGATGACGAGCGGATACTCGCTGACCGGGCGTGCTGAGATAATCATTGGCGTCCGGCTGAAAAAGCCGAGCGTGCGAAAGGTTCCGCCGCCTCTTGCGACCGACCCGTACCACGGCGAGGTGGGCGGGATACGGGCATCGGTCATCACCTCAAGATGCGGGTGCCGGGTCAGCAATGTCCCGTCGCGGCGAAACAGCGCGATCGTTTCATCGGTACTGCTGATGGCGCGGTAAAAATCTTCCAGATACTGGGCGTCGGCCAGCCCCAACACGATGCCGGCGAAGGCGCCGTCAGGCCCGTTGACGCGGCGGGCGAGAAAGAACGTCCAGCGGCCCGATCCGATGTCGCGCGCCGCCGAGGCGATGAACAGGCCGGGATCGTCATGCTCGCGGAAATGCTGGAAGTACTCGCGGTCTGACAGGTCGACCTGCGGGATCGGCCAAAATCGGGAGCCGTTCACCAGCCAGCCATCCGGACCGACCAATCCGATCGCCCGTGCCTGCGGCAGATTCTTAACGCGCTCCATCAGGAAGTTATGGATCGCCTCGGTCCCCATGGCTCTCTTGAACTGGTCGGGTTGGCTGATGCCGGGACCAGATACCTTGGCCTGCATCTCCTGTAGCACGAGGTCAATCGCCTGGATCGACCGCGCGGTCTGCTCGCCGAGCACGACGCTGAGCTTCGCTGTCGCGTCGCGGGTATGGGCGAGCGTCTCTGCGTGGCGGTCCCAAATGGCAAGCCCCGCCGCGCCGATCGTGATGCCGATCAGGAAAAAGCCGGTGAGGGAGAGGCGGCGGCTGGTAGGCGACAACCGCTTCGGCATACCGACCAAAATTGCCACCTGTTTCCTTGCCGCCGTAGGGCTGAACCCCTGTCCAAGGGATATCTGCCGAATTCAACTTAATCCTTGGGCGGTAAAGATTTGGTCAATTCCCACCTTTCCGAGGCTAAACCGGGAACAATCCTCTTCATCGCGCATGGCGAAACCGCCGCCATACCAGTGTCGTCAGCCCCTGTTTGCCGCGGCGCTTGGACTTGGCTTTCCGCGGCGGCGGTCGGAACCGCTTGGTCACGAGCCGCGCCCCCTCGGCCGACATGACGAGCTTCATCGTACGGTTATGGAATGCCTCCATTCCGGGCCGATGGGCGATCGACACTACCGTGGTCCCGGCCAGCTCCTTGTCGAACAGCGCCATCATCGATTGCTGGATTTCGTCGTCGAGCGCCGATGTCGCTTCGTCCATGAAGACCCAATCGGGTTTGTGCAGCAGCAATCGCGCGAAGGCGAGGCGTTGCTGTTCGCCGCCGCTCAGCACCCGGTCCCACCGCTCTTTCTCGTCCAAGCGATCGACCAGATGCTCGAGTTGGCAGCGTCGCAGCGTCGCCTTCAGCGTCGCGGTCGGGAAGTGGCGCGCCGAAGCGGGATAGGTGAGCGCCGCGCGCAGGCTGCCGAGCGGCAGATAGGGACGCTGCGGCATGAACATCAGGCGGGCCTTGTCCGGCACCACGATCTTCCCCGCACCCCATGGCCAGAGGCCGCAGATCGCGCGAAACAGCGTGCTCTTGCCACTGCCCGAGGGCCCGACGATCAGCACGCGCTCGCCTTTGGCGATCCGGGTGTTGGTGTCCTCGATGATGATGTTGCCTTCGGCAGTCGTAATCTGCAGGTTCTCGAAATCGAGCTCCTCCTCGCGCTCCTCGGCGGCGCAATCGGACAGCACGATCGTCGTCACCTCGCCGCTTTCCGACGTCGCCTCGCCGGTCGAGTTCAGCGCGTCCTCGAACTCCAGCAGCCGCTCGACATGCGAGCGCCATTCGGCGATGCGCGGGAAATGCTCGACAAAATAGTTCAGCGAGGTTTGGACCTGGCCAAACGCGGCGGTGATCTGCATCAACACGCCCAGCGTGATCGCGCCGGCAAAAAAGCGTGGGCTGGCGACCAGCGTCGGATAGACGATCCCGACCGTCGCGTAAAAGCTGGTCAGCCACATTAATTGCCGCTGGGTGCGCATCAGGCCCATCGTCGAGCCGAGCACCTCGCCGAAATACTTGGTCAGCACCTTCTTCTCGTCGCGCTCGCCGCCGATCATGCCGACCGCTTCGCTGTTCTCGCGCAATCGCACCAGCGCGAAGCGGTAATCTGCTTCGGTCGCGTTCTGCCGCAGATTGGCGGTCACGATCGGCTTACCGACCAGATAGGTCAGGGTCGAGCCGATCGCGGCGTAGAGCAGCGCGGCAAACACCATGTAGCCGGGGATCTGGAACGACCAGTCGCCGAGCGTTACGTCGAGCGCCCCCGATACCGTCCACAGAATGCCGATAAACGAGATCAGCGTGACGGCTTTTTCGAAGATACCGAGTGAGAACTCGACCGCCTGCTCGGTGGTGTGCTTGGTGTTCTCGGAGATGCGCTGGTCGGGATTGTCGATGCCGGTCTCGATAAAGCCGAGCTGGTAATAGCGGCCCTCCGCGAGCCAGCGATCGACCAGCTTTGCGGTCAGCCAGCGCCGCCAGCGCAACTGCAGCAGCTGCTTGACGTAGGTCTGGTAGACCGCGACGCCCATCGTCGCGCTCGCCAGCAGCGCGAACAGACCCATCTGGTACAAAAAGGCGTTCCAGTCGCGGTTCTCCAGCGAATTGAAAAAATCGCGGTTCCAGATGTTGAGGCGGACGGCGATGCCGATCTGCAGCAAGGTCAGGGCGATCAAGCCACCGGTTATCAGCCACGCTGCCCAGCGTTCCTTAGATGTAAAGAAAGGCGCTGCGAGCCGGAGGAACCGAAGCAGAAACCACTGCGAGTCGGCTCCGCCGTCATGGTCCGGCGGGGATGGCCGCTCGGAGCGGCCATCGGTCATCGCCCGGCGCCCGGATCGGGCGGATCAAGAACGGTCGAGCCGGCAGAGGCGGATAGCTGGGCGGGCGCGGACCACGTCGCCGTTTGCGTGGCCGCTTCCTCGGCCGGCAACAGCAGCGAACAGGCCAGCACAAAACCCGTCGCCAGCAAGGCATAGGCGCCCGATCGAACCAGCCGACGCCCAATTTCGCTCATCACGGAAAACCCTACTCGTGCGCGCGGAACCGCACGAGATCAACACCGGCGGCCGCAGGTTGTTGCCTGGGTTAACCTTCTTGGTAGGAGCGCTCGGGCTCGGCTGCCGGGTTGGCGCACTGCAAATCTGGGTCCGGCGCAGGCCGGGGCCCATTCTTCAACCACTCATCCCCCGGCATGATGGATCCCGGCCTTCGCCGGGACCTACCGCGAATTCGGGCTAATCGGCGGCGGCCGCCGCTTCCTCGGGGAGCATGCCCAGCGCCCGTTTATAGACGTCGAGCAACGTCTCCTGCTCGTCGAGATCGTCCTTGTCCATGCGCCGGATGCGGATCAGCTGGCGCATGATCTTGGTATCAAAACCGGTGCCCTTGGCTTCGGCATAGACTTCCTTGATGTCGCCGCTGAGCGCGCGCTTTTCCTCTTCGAGCCGCTCGATCCGCTCGATGAACGAGCGCAACCGCTCGCCCGCAATCCCCCCGATATCGGGCATTCATTCCCCCCGTCTGACCCGTTTCAGTTCCGTCTGTCGTTAATGCTTCGGCTGGGCAGCGGCGAAGGCGGCCTTCTGCTCCGGCGTCGCTTCCTTCTGGTGTTTCTTGCGCCATTCATCATAGGGCATGCCGTACACGATCTCGCGCGCCTCGGGATCGCTGAGCGTGACACCCTTTTCCTCGGCCGCGGCGCGGTACCATTTCGACAGGCAGTTGCGGCAGAAGCCGGCGAGATTCATCAGATCGATGTTCTGCACATCGGTACGCTCGCGCAGATGCGCGACCAGCGCGCGGAACGTCGCGGCTTCGAGCTCGGTGCGGGTCTTGTCGTCCATCTCCACCTCCTCTTCCCGTTCTTATGTAGCACCCCCTGACGCGATCTTGAACGCCCCGTAATCGGTGTCGTCGGTCGTGCCTCTCGCCGCCGCAGCGGCAAAGGCGCAAGATCGCGGCTTGCTCAATCCATCAGCGGGACCGAACAGCCATGCGACGTTTTGTGCTGGGTCTATTTGCCGTTATCGGCATCGTTGTCGCGCTCGTGATTGTCGGCGCCGGGGTCGCGGTGTGGCGCATCGCGGCGAGCAAGCCCACCCTCCCCGGCAGTATGATCCTGACGGCGGATTTCAGCGGCGGCCTGGTGGAAGGGAGCCAGAACGCGCTCTCCGAGCTGGTGGTCGGCCGCAAATCGACATTGCGCGGCTTTCTCGACGCGCTCGAACGCGCCGCCGAGGATCCGCGGGTCAAGGGGCTTTACGCCCATATCGACGGCGATTCGCTCGGCCTCGCCAAGATCCAGGAGGTGCGCGACGCGATCGCCGCCTTCCGCGGCAAGGGCAAATTCGCCATCACCTTTTCCGAAAGCTTTGGCGAGTTCGGCGGCGGCACCCGACCCTATTACCTCGCCACGGCCTTCGATGAAATCTGGCTCCAGCCTCTGGGCGCTGTCGGATTGGTCGGCCTGCACACCGAGATGCCGTTCCTGCGCGGCACGCTCGACCGCCTCGGGATCGAGCCCAGCTTCGCGCGCCGCGCGGAGTACAAGAGCGCGGTCAATTTCCTGACCGACACCGAGATGACCCCGCCGCAACGCGAGGAGGTCGAGAGCCTGTTGACGGCAATGGCCGGCCAGATCGTCCGCGGCATCGCCGAGACCCGTCATTTGACCGAGAGCGAGGTCCAAGGCCTGATCGATCGGGTCGGGCGCCGAGCTGGTGTCGTTGTCCCGCTATCTCGAAGGCGCCGGCCACCCGCATAATAAGGGGTCGACGATCGCGCTGATCTACGGCACCGGGCTGATCGTGCAGGGCGGCGGCAAGGCCAGCCCGCTCTCCGGCTCTGCCGAGATGAGCGCGCGCCACGTAACGCAGGCGTTCCGCGATGCCTTTCGCGACGCCAAGGTGCGCGCCATCCTGTTCCGCATCGACAGCCCCGGCGGCTCGGCGGTCGCTTCGGAAACGATCTGGCGCGAGGTAGTGCGGGCGCGCGAGCGCGGCAAGCCGGTTATCGTCTCGATGGGCGATGCCGCAGGTTCCGGCGGATATTACATCGCCGCGCCGGCCGACAAGATCGTCGCCGAGCCCGCCACCCTGACCGGCTCGATCGGCGTCCTCGCCGGCAAGCTGGTCGTCACCCATCTGCTGAACAAGATCGGCGTCACGACCGATTCAGCCGAGCGCGGCGCCAATAGCGGCATGTTCAGCACATTCCGTGATTTTACGCCGGCCGAGCGGCAGCGGCTCGACGCCTTTCTCGACCTGACCTATCGCGGCTTCAAGGAGCATGTCGCGGCCGGCCGCCATCTGTCCGAAGACGCGGTCGAGGCTGTCGCCAAGGGGCGGGTGTGGTCGGGCGAGGACGCCAAGGCCAAGGGCCTGGTCGACGCGTTGGGCGGCTATGCGGTGGCGTTGCAGCTCGCCAAGGAAGCCGCCGGCCTTCCGGCCGATGCGCAGGTCAAGCTTGCCGTGTTCCCGCGCGAAAAAAGCACCGCCGAGCTGATCTTCGACCGTCTGATCGACCACGATCGCGATGGCGAAGGCACCGGAGCGCCGTCCGGCGTGCTCGAACGCGCCTGGACGGCTCTCTCAGCCCTTGCGGCTCCCCTCGACGTTCTATTGGGCGATCCGGGCGTCCTCCGGATGCCGCCTGTAGGCGATATCCGGTGACGCTCGCGTTCCGTTCGTGTGTTTTATGAAGCCCCGTCCGCAGGCGTCAGAGCGAGCTGGCGACGGTTTCGAAGCTCTCGGCGACACTGGAGCCGATATTCGCAATCAACGCGACCGCCGCGACCGAAACGAGACTGGCAACGACGGCGTATTCGATCGATGTTGCGCCATCTTGATTACGGAACAGCTTGGCCAACACGGCAAACATCACGCTACCTCTTGTCGTGTGGTGAACCCGGCGAGCAGCGGTATCGCCGAATACATCTAAAATGTCATGCAAATTCGTAGTTAATTGTTACAGCCCTTCCGGAAGCCGCTTCGGCCGGCGCTCCAACAAAGATTGTTCGATGCTTACCGGCTTGATGCCAAACCACGATCTTGAATTCAGGCTTACTTCGGGGCCGGCCGCCACGATCCTATGCCGATAAAAAATTTCGCCATGTGTGAAGCGCTTCACACATCATCGGCGGGACATGGGCTTAAATATCTCCGGTTTTAATCCCGCTGCCTTTGTCCTTATGACCCGTTCGCAGAACCGCACCTAACGATGGCGTTGTATAGCGTTGGGATTGCTCTTGCCGTGACCGTTTTAGTCCTCGCCGGGCGATTGCCGATCATCACCACGAGCGCAAACGCTCCGTTCACCACCGCAAGACATGGTGGCGGATGTGAGCGCGCCTGAATCCTTCGTATGGGTTTTGGCCGACTATGAGGATTACCCCGCAGACGAGAAGGCCGAATACGCTGTTTGCTATTTCCTTGAATCGGGGAGCGTCTGGGTCTTCATTCCTGCTCCCGATCGGGCCAATGCCGACTCAATGCTGCGCGATATAAGCAACCGGAGCGAGGGTGTTCTGACCGTCTCGATCGAGGCTGGCCCGAATGCAGGCCGGAAGAGTCCGGTCGTTTGGATCGCCCAACGTCACCAATCGGAGTGGCGGCGAATCAAGGGCACGGTGGGTGCCGATCAATATGTCGGAGAAAACTTGTAGCGGGTCGCAAACTGCGCTTTGCCGCAAGGGGACAGACGGGCGCGGCGATATCTGTGACTTGGGGTCCAACCCGATAAACAGGGATTATTCTAAAGGGGAACCATTCGCCCTCGTATTTCCGGCGCATTGACGAATCGTCAATCACTGTTCCCTTTAAATATCCGGTGGCCTACGGAGAGCGAACTCACGCCCGTTGCAGGCCCGAATGAGGCAGTCGATTGGCAGAAAAACGCATCCTCTTGGTCGATGACGAGGCGACGACCCGGGCAATTCTTGCGTATTTACTGCGCGAGGAGGGCTACGACGTAGAAACGGTAGTCGGGGCGGCCGCGGCAGCCAAGCGCCTCCAATCGGACAGCTATACGATTGTCGTCACAGATTTGCTGCTCCCCGATGGCAGCGGCACCGATGTTGCCGACACTGCCGTCGAGCTTGGGATGAAGGCGCTGATCATCAGCGGCGCCTTGGCCCATTTGCCCGACGGCGCGAATGAGCGCCACGAACTGCTGACAAAGGACCTAGGTCCTTCCGAGATTGTGGCCGCCGTACGGCAAGTGATCGGCGGTCCGGCCGAGAACGGGTGAGCGCAGACGGCTCGTCCAATTGCTCTGAGCTGTCTGCGGCCCAAAATCAGACGGAGGTTCCTCGCATCCGGTTGCTGCGGCGGCCTTTTGCTCTCGCGAATTGGCGCCCAGGCTGCGGACCGTGTAAGTTGAGTTCGTGGCGCTCGAATATCACTAACGAGAACCAATCCCGAATAATGGAGCGCCGGGAGGGGAGCCATCCGCCAAATCGTTAAATTCGCTGTCGCGCTACTCGTTTGTGCCTGCGCTCCGGTGCTCGCCCGTGCTCAAGGCGATGGCGACGGGTGCACCTATCATCCCGGGATCGCGCGCTGGCCGATAAAGACCTCGGTGCCGACAGGATCGCAGGCCGCCAACCCCCTTCCGATCCCGCTGCAGCAATTCATATCGCTGCCGAACCTGATCATTCCGCACCATCAGATCAGTTATTTTCAGGACAAGCGGCTGCCGGCCGTCGCCAACTTCCCCTATCAGGAAGGCCAGATCGTGTCGACGACCGGGTACTTGCAATGGGCCAAGTGTGAGATCGACGATAATGATTACCACGTTCAGTTGAGCCTCAACCCGCGGGGCCAGGGCGGCTGTCTGATCGTCGAGGTTCCGGCTCCTCAATTCACTGATCCGGCGCTGGCCCCGCGCGTCCAGGCCGTCCGGCAATTCATCCGCCAGAACTTTTTCGGCGGCGCGGTTCCGCACGGAAAACCGCATATGTCCACGCGGGTCGAGGTCGTCGGTCAGCTTTTCTTCGACGCGCCGCACCTCACTCAGATCGCCCATGAAGGTCCCGGCGGCGGGCGCGGCTCCGGCCACTGCGATGCCAACAGCCTGTGGGAGATCCATCCGATCCTCGCGATTCGCCTGGCATCATCGCCCCAGCCCACGCCGCCGCCGCATTAAATTGGGAGCGGCGCCGACTCGGCCACCCACACTCAAGCCGTGCTACTCGGCGCCGCCGCGATCGAGATGGGTTGATAGGCTGGAGCGGGTGAAGGGAATCGAACCCTCGTCGTAAGCTTGGGAAGCTTCTGCTCTGCCATTGAGCTACACCCGCGCCCCGGAAATGATAGGCGAACCCGGCCGCGATGCAATAGTCAGGGAAGCCGCGCCATCGAAGACAAAACCATAGGCAAACCCGGCCGCGCCATGCGATAGCGAAAGTATCCGCTTTGCCGCGATCCGACCTTTGCCCCGGCGACATTCATTTTCCTTATCGTCCTGTGCGTCTTTGGCGCGGTGATCGGCGTGCAGCTGATCCTGCAGCTCGGCATCACCCCGAACACCTCGATCATCGGCGCCCTCGTCGCCATGCTGTTGGCGCGTATCCCGGGCGCGATCTTTGCCCGTTACCGCTCGATCCATATACAAAATCTGGCGCAGAGCGCGATCTCCGCGGCGATCTTTGGCGCCGCGAACAGCCTGCTCTTGCCGATCGGCGTGCCGTTTCTGCTTGGCCGGCCCGATCTGATCCTGCCGATGCTGACCGGCGCAGCATTGTCGATGCTGCTTGATGGCTACCTGCTGTACCGCATGTTCGACACGCGCGTCTTCCCGGCCGCCGGCACCTGGCCGCCCGGCGTCGCGGCGGCCGAGGCGATCCGCGCCGGCGATGCCGGCGGCAGGCGCGCCGCGCTGCTCGGCATCGGTCTCTTGATTGGGATCGCCGGCAGCTGGCTCAAGATCCCGATGTCGGCCTTTGGCGTCGCGTTTATCGGCAATGTCTGGGCCTTGACGATGTTCGGCATCGGCCTGTTGATCCGCGGCTATGCGATGCCGGTCGCCGGCATCGACATCGCCAAGCTCTACGTGCCGCATGGCGCGATGGTCGGCGCGGGCCTCGTCGCGCTGGTGCAGGTCGCGTTACTGATCGCGCGGCGCGGGACCGGGGAGGCCGTCGCGGCCGCGACCGACGACACCAGGATGCGCCGGGCGCTCGGCCTCGGCAGCGTCGGCTATCTCGCGATCGCGATGCTGATTGCGCTGCTGGGCGGGCTGATCGGCGAGTTGTCGCCGAGCATGCTGATCGGCTTTGTCGTCTATGCCGCCTTCGCCGCCTTCGTGCACGAGCTGATCGTCGGCATCTCGGCGATGCATGCCGGCTGGTTTCCGGCTTTCGCGGTGGCGCTGATCACGCTGATCATCGGCATCCTGCTCGGGTTCCCGCCGGTCGCGCTGGCTTTGCTGGTCGGCTTTAGCGCCTCGACCGGGCCGGCTTTCGCCGATATGGGCTACGACCTCCGGGCCGGCTATCTGTTGCGCGGCGAGGGCGTCAACCCGGCTTTCGAGCTGGCCGGCCGCAGGCAGCAGCTTTACGCGGCGATGCTTGCCTTCCTTATCGCGATCCCGACCGTCTATTCGCCTTTCCCGGTTATTTCGCGCAGGACATGGTGCCGCCGGTCGACCGCGTTTATGTCGCGACGATCAAGGCCGGCGCGACCGCCGATGTCGCGATGGCCCTGCTGATCTGGGCGATCCCGGGCGCGATCATCCAGTTTCTCGGCGGCCCGTCGCGCCAGCTCGGCATCCTGCTCGCGACCGGCCTGTTGATCCCGAACCCGATGGCCGGCTGGGCCGTCCTCGTCGGCATCGCGATCCGCACCCTCGTGCTGCGCTGGAAGGGCAAGGAAGCAACCGGTTCGATGGAAGTCTTGGCGGCCGGCTTTATCGGCGGCGATGCGCTGTTCGGCTTCTTCGACTCGGTTATCAAGACCGTGCCAAAGGGGAAATAGAAGGAGGCGGTCATGCGCGAACGCGTTCTCGGAACATTGACGATCGGCCAGGCGCCCCGCCCCGATGTTGTGCCGATCATCGATCGCTACGTCTCGGCCGACATCCGCCGCATCCATCGCGGCGTGCTCGACGGCTTGTCGCACACCGAGATCGCAGCGCGCTACCGCCCCGAGGGCGGCGAGCCGGAACTGGTCACACGGCTTCAGGATAGAACCGAGGTGGTGTTGTCCCGCCACCGCATGAAAGACGGCGTGCAGCAGGCGCTGACCGCGCTAGAAGCCGAGGGCTGCGACGCGATCCTGCTCTTGTGCACGGGCACGTTCGACGGTCTGGACTGCAAAAAGGCGTGGCTCGTCGAGCCCGACCACATCATCCCCGGTATGGTGGCCGGTCTCGTCGAGCGGCGGCAGCTTGGCGTCATCGTCCCGATCGCCTCGCAGATCGGGTCGGAGAGCGGGAAGTGGCGGGTGTTGCACCACCCGCCGATCTTCGCCGCCGCCTCGCCTTACGCCGGAACCGCAGACGCACTGGTCGACACCGGCAAGGAGCTGAAGTCCAAGGGCGCCGACGCGATCCTGTTGGACTGCATCGGCTTCACCGAGCACCATCGCCAGGCCCTCCTGCCGCTCGGCGTGCCGGTGATCCTGTCGAACGCGGTCGCCGCCAAGGCGCTCTCCGAACTCCTGGGTGGCTAGGAACGTGGATTGCACCCCTCAATCGTCATCCCCGGGCTTGGCCCGGGGATCCACGAGTTTTCTTCGTGGATGGCCGGACCAAGTCCGGCCATGACGTGCTGAGAGGGGACCCCTTCAATGACAGACAGCAACAGCAATCACACGCCAGAGGATTTCGGCGCGTTTGTTCCGGGGCAGCGCTTTCGCATCGAGGGCCGCGCCGGCGGACCATTGTCGGGTCTGACCTTCGTCGCCAAGGATCTGTTCGACGTCGCCGGGCATCCGACCGGCGGCGGCAATCCGGATTGGGCGAAAACCAACCCGGTGCCCGAACGGCATGCCTGGGCGGTGCAGACCCTGCTCGATGCCGGCGCCGATCTGATCGGCAAGACGATCACCGACGAAGTTTCGCTCGGCATCCTCGGCGAGAACCCGTTTTACGGCACGCCAGTCAACCCCCGTGCCCCCGGCCACGTGCCGGGCGGCTCGTCATCCGGCTCGGCGGCGGCGGTGGCGGCCGGCCTCTGCGACACCGCGCTCGGCACCGATACCGGCGGCTCGGTGCGGGTGCCGGCGAGCTTTTGCGGGCTGTACGGCATCCGGCCGACGCATGGCCGGCTCGATCTCAGCGGCATGATGCCCCAAGCCCCGACCTCTGACACGACCGGCTGGTTCGCACGCGATGCCGAGACCTTCGCGCGGGTTTCGGCGATCATGCTGGGCGAGGCGATCCCGGAAGAGCTGCCGCGCCGTCTGCTGATCGCGGAGGATGCTTTCGCCTTTGTCGAGCCTGACACCGCCTCGGCGCTGCGGCCGCTGGTCGAAAGGCTGGCGCGGCTGATCGGCGAGACCGCCGAGGCGGTGCTGGCGCCGCCCGGCCTGGCTGCCTGGTATCGCGCCCAAAGCACCCTCCAGCCGCACGAGGCGTCGCGGACCTTCGCCGAATGGATCGAGCGCACCAATCCGCGCTTCCAGTTCAGCGTCGCGCGCAATCTCATGCTCGGCTCCCAGATCGCCGCGGGCGATCTGACCCATGCCGAGCTCGTGCGGCAGGAGGCGCGCGGCGATCTGCGCCGGCTGTTGCCGCAAGGCACGATCCTCTGCCTGCCAACGACGCCGTTCCCGGCGCCGCCCTGCGGTCAGCCGCTCACAGCAACGACGGCGCTGCGGAGCCGCATTATCTGCCTATGCGCGCTTGGCGGGCTGACCGGGGTGCCGCACGTCACCATTCCCGGCGCCACGGTCGATGGCTTGCCGGTCGGTCTGTCGATCATCGGCGCGCGCGGCAGCGATGCCATACTGGTCGCAGTCGCTCGCGCATTGTCTGGGACCAATTGATCGGGAGGGGGACAATGCACATCGCGTTTATCGGGGTCGGCAATATGGCCGGCCGATGCTGGCCAATCTGCTGAAGAAAGGATTTTCGGCGACCGCCTACGACATCGTCCCCGCGGCGCTTGACGCGGCGGTGGCGCTCGGTGCGGCGCGCGCCGCCTCGCCCGCCGAGGCAGCCGCGGCGGGCGACATGGTCGTCACGATCCTGCCCTCCTCGGGCAATGTCGAGGCCGCCTATCTCGGCGCCGGAGGCATCCTCGAGGGCGCCGCCCGCGGCAAGCTGTGCATCGACATGTCGACGATCGACCCCGGCACCTCGCAGCGCGTCGCGGCGCGCCTCGCCGAGAACGGCATCCGCTTTATCGACGCGCCGGTCTCGGGGGGAGTCGGCGGCGCGACGGCCGGCACGCTGGCGATCATGGTCGGCGGCGCGCCCGAGGATTTCGCCGAGGCCAAGCCGGCGCTCGACGCAATGGGCGCCAACATCACTCATGTCGGCGCCGTTGGGGCCGGCGAGGTCGCCAAGCTCTGCAACAATTTGATCGCCGGCGCCGCTTTCGTTGCGGTCAGCGAAGCCTTCCGCATCGCCGAGGGATTCGGCGTCGATCCCAAAACCCTGACCCAAATCATCGCCAAATCCTCGGGTGCGACCTGGGTCATGGAGAAGAACCACCCGGTCCCCGGCATCGACCCGAACAGCGCCGCCAGCCGCGATTACGCGCCCGGATTCATGACCGATCTGATGGCGAAGGATCTCGGGCTCGCGGTCAACGCCGCGCGCGAAAAGCGGGTGCCGGTTTCGGTTGCCGCCGCGGCGCAGCAGGTCTATCGGATGGCCTCGGCGCACGGTCTCGGCCGCAAAGACTGCGCCGCGGTTTATCGGTTCCTGGCGCCGTCTCCTCAGGAAGCGCCGGTTTAGAGGAAGCACCCGACCATGCACCTTCGCTATCGTTGTTGCACCACACTGGCCGCGGCAGTGCTGATGCTCGCGGCGCTCGCCACGCCGGTCCTGGCGCAGCAAGCGCCCGCGCCACCGACGCCAACACCGGGCGGCCCGTTCGGCATGTCGATGCCGGAATGGCAGGGCCCGAGTTGTCTGTGGGGCGGCAGCCTGGGCGCGCTGGGCGTGTTCTATTACAGCGATGTTTTGGCGGTCGCGGCGACCGGCGTGACCAACCCGCTGCTGCTGGTGCCGCTGATCGCCACCGGCTTCCTCGGCGGCTGCAGCGTCGGCGCCAATGGCGCCCCCGGCCTGGTCTGGCTGTTCGGCCGCTAAGCACCATATCGAGCCAAACGCGGCACGCGATGAGGGCCTCTAAATTCGGGAACCGACCATGACAAAGCTGCTTAAAGCGGCGATCAGCAAAATCCGCGAATTACCGGAGGCCGATCAGGACGATGCGGCCGAGTTGCTCCTCAATCTGGCGGCGCGCGCGAATGGGCGGGTGCAGCTCGATGATGAGACCCGCGCGGCCATCCGGGAAGGCCGTGCCCAAGTGCAACGCGGTCAGTTTGCCACCGAGGAGGAGATCGCGGCCGTCTTCAATCGTGCACGCAGTAGAGGATGAGAATCCGCTATTCGACGCGCGCTCTCGCTGACCTCGAAGATATCCTCGCCTTCCTTCATAGCCGCCATTCGCAAGCCGCCGCCGCCATAATGGCAACGATCGAAGATCGGATCGCCTTGCTCGCGGCATTTCCTTTACTTGCGCCAGAAGCTGACGAGCCGGGCGTCCGAGAGCTGTCGCTCGTCCGCTATCCCTACAAGATCTACTACGAAATCCTCGAGGACGAGATTCGAGTTCTCCACATCGGGCATACTCGCAGACGGCCGTGGCGACGGAGTTCATAAAGCCTCCTCCGCATCGTGCCTGAAGGACCGCCCCTTTGAATTCGGCGCCGCATTGCTGGCGGCGACCTCCTGGGGCTATCTTCGCGCCAATCAGAACGAAGCCCCGGAGGATCGCCCCCCATGAAGAACGGCATGATGATCATCGATGCCGACGGCCATGCCGTCGATAACGAGGCCGTCTACCGCGAGCGCCTCCCGGAGCGCTACCGCAAGCGCAACTTTATCGTCAGCAGCGACGGCTTCGACCGCGGCCAGAACGGCACGATCGCGAAGCAGCCGAAGGATGCCGCGCAGAACCTCGCCGACAACGACCGCGAGGGCATCGACCTGCAGATCATCTACCCGACCGGCGGGCTGTTCCTGTCGCGGATACGCGAGCCCGATTACGCGATCGCCTTTTGCCAGACCTACAATGACTGGCTTTACGATTGGTGCTCTGCCGATCGCAACCGCCTGAAGGGCGTCGCGCTGGTGCCGCTGCACGCTGATGTGCGCGCCGCAATTGACGAGATGGAACGCGCGATGTCGCGGCTCGGCACGGTCGGCGTCATGGTCAACACCTACGACCGCAGCCGCAATGTCGCGCACCGCGATTTCTGGCCGTTCTACGAGGAGTGCGCCCGCCAGGGCGTCGCGGTCGCGTTTCACGCCTCGGGCAGCGACACGCTCGACCCGCTCGGCCATTTCGAGAATTTCCTGCAGATTCACACCTGTTCGCATGCGCCGGAGCAGCTCCTCGCCTGCACCGCTGTGATCTACAGCGGGTTGTTGGAGAAATACCGCGAATTGCGGGTGGCGTTTCTCGAAGCCGGCATCGGCTGGGTGCCGTTCTGGATGGAGCACATGGACGAGGAGTACGAGTTCCGCCGCTCCGAGGCGCCGCTCCTCAAAATGAAACCGTCGGAATACATGGCGTGCGGCCGGGTCTATGTGTCGTGCGAGCCGGAAGAGAAGACGTTGCGCTACGTCCCCGATTTCTTCCCCGAGGAGAACATTATGTTCGCGTCCGATTACCCGCATTGGGACGGCGAATTCCCCTATGCGGTCGCCCATCTCGCGAACCGCAACGATCTTTCTGCCGAGTTCAAGCAAAAGATCTTCCGCGACAACCCGCAGCGCTTCTACAACCTGCCATCAAATTGATTGTCATTGCGAGGAGCGAAGCGAAGAAGCAATCCCCATCCAGGTGCGCTCTGGCCGGGGGATTGCTTCGCTGCGC
>VAZR01000365.1 GCA_005888515.1 Alphaproteobacteria bacterium
AGGTATCTAGCGCGTATTTGACGACATCGTGTCCGGCCGCGCCGATGACATGGATGAACAGCTGGCCGGCAAAGTCGCCGAGCTTGAATTTTTTGCGGACCAGCCGGCTGTCGATCGTCAGCTCGCTGATACCAGGACGGGCGGGCTCGTTCCATTCGGCGATGACTGCGCCATCGCCATCGAACAGTGTCAGCCAGCATGCGGCCTCGGTCGATCCGTATCCCGCCCAGTAATTGGCCGTGACCAGCCTTGTATGCAGCGCCCCGGTATCGCGAAACAGTGCGAAATTGGTCGCGAAATTGAGCGGGTCGAGATAGGTGCGGCGGTTCGTCAGGCGTTCCGCTGGAATGCGCATCGCATCGAGGCTGAGGATCTCCGCCCCGGCGGGGAGATAGGGTTGCAACTGCTCGATCAGCCGCTCGGCATCGAACGCGGCGACCAGCACCGAGCGGGCGCCGCTCTCGGTCAGTCGGTCGACCGGCATGGCACACCGGCCGAGCACCTTCCGGCCAAGCCGCGCAATATCCTGGACATAGATATCGGCGATCTCGACGGCCGCGCCGCCGAAGATCTCGGCGAAACCTTCGGCGGCGCCGAGCGGATCGACGATTGCGGTCGGCGGGCGCGCGGCGAGCGCCGCAACCAGCGCACGGCCCGGCGCGGCGGCATGCGGGTGGGTCAGCGCCTTATAAAGCGTGTTGCCGCCGCGGAGGTTGTCAAAGGTCTCGATGCGCAAGGCCATGGCCGGCGGATACTACACCGGGCCATGCCGGCGCACAGAGCGGCCTCGATCAGGGTGGTGGCAGGACCGGGTCGGCGGCGGCTCGCGGCCGCAGCCGAAACGGCAGACGGCCCTGTGCCAAAGCTGCCGCCAGCGCGCGCGTCACCAGCACACCGGTAAACCCTCCCATCACAACATCGCTGAGGTAATGCGCGCCCATGACAACGCGACTCGCCGCCACGAGCGCCGCGCCGATTGCGTAGAACAGCACCGGCTGTGGCCACAGGCACCACAGCGCGGTGGCCAATGCCGCGGCGGTCGCGGCATGCCCGGAGGGGAACGACCAGTGGTCGGCGCTCAGGCCGATCCAGCTGAACTCGTAGGCTCCCGCGGAAAATAAGAGCTTCGGGCGGGGGCGGCCGACGATCACTTTGAGCAAGTCGACCAGGATCCCGGAGCCGGCAACGGCCGCGAATAGCAAGGCCGGCATGCGCGCGGCAGCGCGCATCCGTACTGCCCACGGCTCGAATAGTGCCAGATTGCCGCCCCAGCGGAGCACGATAAACGCCACCCCGAACACGATCAGATACGGCATCGCCAAACCAAACGCGCCAAGCGGTTCAAAAAACGGCCGCCAGACCGTGCCCGCCTCGCGGAAATAGGTGGCCAGCGGGCGGTCGAGCCAGCCGATCGCGACGATTTCGACCAGTGCAATGCCCGCGGCCCACAATCCTACGCGGGCGACGGAAAGCGGCGCCGAACCATAGCCGAGCATCCTGTAAACCCGCTGCGCTGCCGCGCCGCCCAAGACGTCGCGTACGACGATCCACTGATACAACAGCCAGCTGGTCGCGAACACGATCAGCCCGGCATAGACCACATCGGACAGGAAATGCCGTCCCGCTGCGATGCGGCCGAGCCCGACCAGTGCGCCGAATATCAAAGCGGCGGCGATTGCCGTCCTCCGGCGAGCTCCGAGCGGCAGCAGAAACGCGAAGGCTGCGAGCGAGAAGCCGAGCGCCGCATGCCCCGAGACGAAGGCGCAGTTGCGCTCGCACTGTGCTGTGGGCAACGGGGCGGGCGTGAACTGGCGGGCGCCGCCGAACTCGGCGATCTGATAGGGCCGTGCCCGCCCCCAATGATCCTTCAGCACCGTATTCGCAATCAGGCCGGGCCCTAGCACCGTTGCAACCGTAACAAAGATCAGCGCCTTGCGATCGAACCGCCACAGCGGCTTGCGAAGAATGACAAGCCAGGCAGTGGCGATCACCGCCAGCACGATCAGCAGCCCGACGATCCACGGCACCGTCCCGACGACCATCCGCAACGGCAGCCAGTCGGCGAAGAAAAACCCTTGCGAGCCGTCGTAGAACAGGCGGCTCGCCGCGAGGTCGATGTCGGGCATAAGAAAAAACAGCGCTGCGATCAACATCCACAGCCCGCCGTAGAGCGCGGCCGCTTTCATGCCCGGCGCCTTTCCTCGAGTCGCGCCAGTACTGCATTGCGCAACAGCATGCCGGCGCGCTCCGTATCGTCCGGCGGAGAATAGGACCAGTTTTCAATACGGCCGGTAAATGGGCGGGTGATGCCCGCCTCGCGCATCGCAGCGTGAAACCGGGCGAATTTCGCGTCGCCGCCCTCCAACTCGATGATGTGCACCGGCTTGCCGGTGCCGTCCCAGATCTCGGCCGGCAGTCCGACCAGGTGCTGCCGCAACAGCGCTAGTCCCGCCGCGCCGGTACGCCGCGAGGGCGTCACGACGGCTGAGCCGCCGACTGCGCGCAAGATCGCGGCGATCGCCTCGGCAATCGCGGCGAGCCGGTCGAGCCCCAGACGGTAGCTGCGGTTCGCGCCCCCGATCAGCACTCCCAAGATCGGCCGCGGCAATCCCGCGAGTCCCGGAAAGCGTCGGCCCTGCTCGGTCAGCCGCACCGGCGTCATCCGGTGAATGGCGCCGCGCGTCACGACCACGCGGGGACCGCGCAACCGATCATGCTCGGGGACGAACAGCAGGTCGAACTTTCCGCGGCCGATGCGCGGATCCTGGACCTGCGCGGCAAAGGTTCGGCCGCCGCTGGCGCGGCGAATCGCCAAGGCCGGCATCGCGCTATGCCGGCCGCAGCCGATCACAAGATCGGGCCAGGGCGGCGCGAGACGGACGTCGCCTTCGCTGGCGACGCGCAATGGCGCAAGCCAGAGCTGCGGCGGCAACCAGGCCCAAGGCCGGTTCACCGAGAGCTGCTTTTCGACAAAAGGAAAACCGGTCGCTTCGGCCAGGCCCAGGGCCTGGCTCGCCATACCGGGCTTGCCGTCATGCAATACCCAGACGAGCGGCGCGTTCCGGCTCGGAACGGCCATAACCGGATCGCCGATGTGCAGCGCGACCATGCCTCCGGTTTACGGAAACCGCGCCGAGGCGGCAAGCGGATCGAAATTCTCAGGATCTGCGGGTTGCCGCAAAACCGTTCGCTTTGCGCCGTGTGGCGGGTTTCGCCGCGCTTAATCGATCTAGGCGCGTGCCTTGCCTCGCCGGCGCTTGGCCGGCGTCAGGCTGAACGCGACGGTGACGACCTCGTAGGATTTGTTGCCGCGGGGCGTCGAGACCTCGACGCTGTCGCCTTCGCTCTTGCCGATCAGCGCCCGCGCCAAGGGCGAGGTCACCGACAGCATACCGTTGCGGATATCGGCCTCGTCCTCGCCGACGATCCGGGCGATCTTGTCCTCGAGCTCGGCAAGACGGCCTTCGACAAAGCTCTGGCGCTCACGGGCGGCGTGATATTCGGCGTTTTCCGCCAGATCGCCATGAGTACGCGCCTCCGCGATGGCGCGGATGATCGCCGGCCGATCGGTCGATTTGAGGCGCTTCAGCTCCTCATGCAGCCGATTGAAGCCCTCGACGGTCATCGGGATCTTGTTCATCAAAGCCGATCTTGCCCAGATAACGAAACAGGCGATGAAAGGTAGGATTGGAGGGGTGCGACTTCAAGGCAACCCTGGCGCAGCGCGCCGATCGCCTGCACCGAGGCGCGCGCCCCGGCGACCGTTGTGTAATACGGAATATTGTGGGTCAGCGCAGTACGCCGCAGGCTGAAACTGTCGGCGATCGCCTGGGCGCCCTCAGTGGTATTGAAGACGAGCTGGACATCGCCGCTGCGCATCTTGTCGACAATGTCCGGGCGGCCCTCCTGCACCTTGTTGACCACGGCGACGGGCACGCCTTCTTCTTCCAGTTTCTTCGCGGTTCCGCGGGTGGCGACCAGATCGAAACCCCAGCTCACCAGCTGACGGCAGGCTTCGACGACCGCGTCCTTGTCCTGGTCGCGAACCGAGACGAAGACGCAGCCCTTGAGCGGCAGTTCGGTGCCGCTGCCGAGCTGCGATTTGGCAAAGGCGCGGCCGAAATCGACATCGATCCCCATGACCTCGCCGGTCGATTTCATCTCCGGTCCGAGGATCAGATCGACCCCGGGAAACCGCGCAAACGGGAACACCGCCTCCTTGACCGCGACATGGCCGCGATTCCGGGCCGCGGCGCGTTCGTTGTGCGGCAACAGGCGCCTCAGCTTTTCGCCGATCATCACACGCGCGGCTATCTTGGCGATCGGCACCCCGGTCGCCTTGGCGACGAACGGCACGGTCCGTGAGGCCCTCGGGTTGACTTCGAGCACATAGACATCGCCGTTCCGTACCGCGAATTGCACATTCATCAGCCCGATGACGTTGAGGGCGCGGGCCAGCGCGATCGTCTGCCGCTCGATCTCGGCGATCGTCGCCGGCGCGAGGCTGTAGGGCGGCAGCGAGCAGGCGCTGTCGCCGGAATGGATGCCGGCCTCCTCAATGTGCTCCATGATGCCGGCGACATAGACCTCATCGCCATCTGCGACCGCGTCGACATCGACCTCGATCGCGTTCTGCAGATAGCGGTCGATCAGCACCGGGCTGGTGCCGGACACGATGACGGCGCGGCGGATGTAGCGGCTCAGCCCGGCATTGTCGTGGACGATCTCCATTGCCCGTCCGCCGAGTACGTAAGACGGCCGGATCACCACCGGATAGCCGATCCGCTGCGCGATCTCTTCGGCCTCCGCCGGCGAATAAGCGGTGCCATTGTCCGGCTGGCGGAGCCCGAGGTGGCGCAGCAATTTCTGGAA
>VAZR01000048.1 GCA_005888515.1 Alphaproteobacteria bacterium
TCCCCCGAGCCTGCGCCGCTGCATCGCCATTCTCCGTTTCCGCCCTTCCTCGCTTGGGCGCGCACAGTATGATCGGCGCCGACCGAAGCCAACCGGGAGACGCCGACATGCCGCGCTATCAGCAAATGGAGGAATCGCAGCTCGACGACGCGCAGCGCCGCGTCTTCAACGACTGCAAGGCCGGGCCGCGCGGCTCGGTGCCGCCGCCGGTGCATGTCTGGCTGAAGAGCCCGAACCTCGCCGACAACGCGCACAAGCTCGGCGCGCATGTCCGCTTCGGGACACAGTTCACCCCCAAGCAGACCGAGATCGCGATCCTGATGACGGCGCGCTACTGGACGGCGCAGTTCGAATGGGCGGCGCATGTCCGCCTGGCGCAGCAGGCTGGGCTGTCGCAGGAAGTCATCGACGCGATCGCCGAGCGCAACACGCCGAAATTCGCCGACCCGGACGACCAGCTCGTCTACGATTTCTGCGAGGATTACTACAGCGATCACCGGGTCAGCGACGCCACCTACCAGCGGGTCGTCCGCCGCTTCGGCGAGAAGGGTGCGGTCGATCTCGCCGGGCTGATCGGCTACTACTCGTTCGTGTCGGTCACTCTCAACGTGTTCGAAGTACCGACCCCGCCCGGCGCCAAATTACTCGGCAAATGAGCCGGCGCCGGCTCAGTCGATCATCGTGACCGCGCCGTTCGCCACATCGTAATAGGCCGCGACGATCTTCAGCTGTCCCTTGCCGATCGCATCGGCGAGCACAGGCGAAGACGTGCGCAAGAGGCCGGCCTGGATCTTGGCGTTGGCCTTGGTCGCCGCCACCAAATCCTTGCCGGCCTGGTCCACCGCCGGACGGATCGAGCGATAAAGCGTGCTGATCTGCCCGGGCACCGCCTGGGCTTTGATCGTTGCATCCACGGCGCCGCAATTGCCGTGGCCGAGCACCATGATCGCCTTGGAGTGGAGCACCGCGGCGCCGTATTCGAGGCTGGCGATCAGATCGGCGGTCGCGATGTTGCCGGCGACGCGGCACACAAACAGATGCCCGATCGTCTGATCGAAGACGAGCTCAACCGGCACGCGGGAATCGGCGCAGGACAAGACCGACGCAAACGGCGCCTGCGACTCGGTCGTCTTCTCCTTGAGCAATTTGAGATCGTCGTTGAACGAGGTCAGTTGACCCTGCGTGAACCGCTTGTTGCCGTCCATCATCGCCTGCAGCGCCGCGTCAGGGGTCATCTGCGTCTGCGCCCGCGCCGTCTTCGGCAGCGCGATTTCCGTGCCCCACCCCGCGATCAGACCGGCGGTCAGCATGGCGCCCGAGCGCAGCACGCCGCGCCGCGACCAACGCTCCGGGCAAGACCCGAGCTCGCCGTGAACGGCACCACAGCCGCAGATCGAGTGAAGCGAAGCCATGGATCCCTCCCTATTGATGCAAGCGCGATCCTAGGTGCCGGCCACGCTATATGCAATCAGCGGTAGAAGAACAGTTCACGCAACATAGTTTGGGCACTCCCCATGCTACAATTGTGGCGGGCGAGGTGGAGGAAAGCATGCTCGGCACCTATGAGGGCGGCTGTCATTGCGGTCGCGTGCGCTTCCGGATCCAGGTCGATCTGGCGGAGACGGTCATTGGCGAGTGCAACTGCTCGATCTGCACCAAAAAAGGCATTCTGCACCTGCCGGTGCTGCACGAGCGCCTCGAAGTTCTCAGCGGCGCCGATCAGATGGCGACCTACACTTTCGGCACCGGCGTGGCGAAACACACCTTTTGCCGGCATTGCGGCATCCATGCCTTCTATCAGCCGCGCTCCGATCCCGAGAACTACAGCGTCAATGCGCGCTGCCTCGACGATTACAATCCCGCGAGGATGCAGCCAGGGCGCTGGTTCGACGGCCAGCACTGGGAGCAGGCGTTTGCCAGCGGCGGCCGCGAGTGGGAAGCGAAGCGTTAATGCGTCGCTCAGATCACCAACTCGCGGGCGAGGCCACGCACATCCATTTCGAAATCGAGCCCTTCGACCGGCGGCCGCGCGAAGTGCCAGGTCAGCCCTCCGGCATTCGCACCGCGTCCGACGATCTCGGCGGCTAAATCGCTGTGGATGCCGAACACCGTATAGACCTGCGTCGCCGTGACATCCTTCCAGCCGAAGCCGAGCGCGCTCATGCGCCGCTCCATCGCACCGAGCACATAGCGCGCCTTGTCGCGCATGCCGTCGGGGGACTGGTCGCCGAAGCGGACGATGCGCTCGGCATAGCTGCCGGGGCCGTCGGACGCCTCGCCGCTGCCGGCCGCGACAAAGCTCTTTCCCGCGCCCGGCACGGTGTAGCTGAAGGCGTAAAAGGATGGCTCGGCGGGCGGATCGATTTCCGGGCAGACATTCGAGCGCGCCACCGGATTGATCTCCTCGCGGAAGATGCCCCATTTCTCCAGCCGCTGCACATAGCGGCGGTTGAAATCGATGAACCCCTGTTCGGTGAACTGCTTCGGCGAGCGCAGCTCGCAGGCGCAGAACGCGGTCGGCGGCCGGCCCAGCCTGGCGAGGTAAGCTTCTATCGCGTCGAAGCCCTCGGCCAATGGCAATGGCCGGGCAAAACGCGCGCGTTCGATCGCATAGCCCGGCTCGGCCGCGACCCCGCCGGAATACTGGAAGGCATGGGTCAAGAACCGGTAATTGCCGGGCGCGAAGGGTTGGACGGGCATATCGCCTCTCCCGTTTCAAATGGGCCGCGCAGCCTCCCACATTTCGGTGTCCCGGGACACCGGGCTAGGTGCCGATCGGCTGCGTCGCGGTTGCGAGCCAGCGGACGGTGTCGCGGTCGACGAGCGGCGTCAATGTCTCACGGACGCGCGCGTGATAGGCGTCGAGCCAGGCGATCTCCTCTTCGTCGAGCAGCTCGCGCGCAACGAGACTGCGGTCGATCGGCGCCAGGGTCAGCGTCTCAAAGCACAGCATATCGCGCTCGGCGGCGCCGTTCCACGGCTGCACGACAACCAAATTCTCGATGCGAATCCCATAGGCACCGGTCTTGTAATAACCGGGCTCGTTCGAGACGATCATGCCCGGCAGCAATGGCTGGGTGTTGGCCGCCTTCGAGATCCGCTGCGGCCCCTCATGCACGCTGAGATAGCTGCCGACCCCATGCCCGGTGCCGTGGTCGTAATCGAGCCCCTTCTCCCATAGCGCGCGGCGCGCGAACGCGTCGAGCTGCGAGCCCGTCGTGCCTTTCGGAAACCGTGCCAGCGCGAGCGCGATGTGCCCTCTCAGAACGCGGGTGAAATGGTCACGCATCTCATCGCTCGGCTGGCCGATCGCGATCGTTCGGGTGATGTCGGTCGTGCCGTCGAGATATTGCGCGCCGGAATCGAGCAGATAGAGATTGCCGGGTTCGAGGCGACGCTCGGTCTCCGGCATCGCGCGGTAATGCACGATCGCACCGTTTGGCCCGGCGCCGGAGATCGTCGGGAAGCTCAGATCGCGGAAATGATCGCCGGCACGGCGAAACTCTTCCAATCGATCGCTGGCGGCGATCTCGGCGAGCTCCCCTTTTGGCGCCTCGCGCTCCAGCCAAGACAGAAAACGGGTCACCGCCGCGCCATCGCGACGATGGGCGGCTCGGGTGCCATCGAGCTCGACCGGATTCTTGCAGGCTTTCGGCAACAGGCACGGATCGGCGGCGCGGTGAATGCGCCCGCCGGCATGCTCCAGCCGGTCAAAGATCCACGAGGCCGCGGTTCCCGGATCGACCTGCACGCGCTCGCCCGATTTTGCCAGCTCGTCGAGTGCCGGGCCGAGCCGGTCCGGTGGTTCGATCGTCACCGCATTGCCGAGATGGCGGTCGAGACCGGGGGCCAGCTTGCGGCGATCGATAAACAGCGTGACGTTGCCGTCCCGGCGCAGGATCGCGAAGGATAACGGCAGCGGGGTGTGCGGCACGTCACCGCCGCGGATATTGAGCAGCCAAGCAATCGATTCCGGCATCGTCAACACCGCTGCGGCGGCGCCCTCCTCGGCCAAGCCGCGGCCGAGCCGGGTGCGCTTCGCCTCGGCGCTCTCACCGGCATAGCGGTCGGGGTGCGGCACGACCGGGGCGAGCGGTGCCGGCGGCCGGCCTGCCCACGCCTCATCAACCGGGTTGGCGACCGGCTTGAGGCTCGCTCCGGCGCGCTCGACGCCGGCGTGGAAGCGTTCGACCTCCTGCGGCGTGTGCAGCCACGGGTCGTAGCCGATCACGGCGCCCTCGGCGACGGCACCGGCGAGCCAGCGCCACGCCGGCTCGTCGACCAAATGGCGGATCTCGAACAGCGCCGTGTCGACCTGCGCCGCGGCCTGCAATGTATAGCGGCCATCGACAAACAGCGCGGCGCGGTCGCGCAGTACGACCGCGAGCCCGGCCGAGCCGGTGAAGCCGGTTAGCCAGGCGAGCCGCTGGCCGGCCGGAGGCACGTACTCGCCCTGGTACTCGTCGGCGCGCGGCACAATAAAGCCGTCGAGCCGGCGCGTCGCCATCACCTCGCGCAGCCGCGCAACGCGGGCCGGCCGCGGCAGGCGGGCGAAATCCTCACGCGACAGACCGTCGCGATAGCCGGCAGCCATATGATCGCGCAGCTCATCGAGCGCTTCGGCGAGGGCCGGCGGGGTTGGATCGGCGACGAGTTGATGCCAGCTGCTGCCGATCTCGGCCGGCGCGGCTAAGGCTCCCGCTACGAGATCGGCGACGCCGTCAGGATCGAGCGGCGAGTGTGCGGCCCGCAGCAGGTGCGCCAACCGGCGCCGGTCCGGTTTTGCTGTCGCCCGCTCAGCAACTGGCGTCATCGACCGCTCCCGAAAATAACCGAGCGCATTTTAGCGGGCAGCAGCGCGCAGCACGAGGCTTGTTGCATCGCGATAATTTTCTTCAAAAGTCTGACAGTCCCTCTGACCTGTGCATGGCTGGATTGCGATCTTTTGGATGGTTCGTAGCGCCAAAATCCCCATTTTTTGCAGTGCACCATTAGCGTGAGGAGTACGACCATGTCGCTGATCAACCTCTTCGTTGCGGCGCGCAACGCCTGGAGCGGGTGGCGGAACCGCCAGCGCGCCTATGGCGAGCTGATGGCGCTCGACGACCGCTCGCTTGCCGATATAGGCATCCGCCGCTCCGACATCCCGGCGATCGTGGAGGGTTTCCACGAGAAGGCCCGGCATCAGCCTGTCGAAGCGCGCGATCCGGCGATGGCGCTGAGCGCACGTCAGGTGAAGCTTGCCTTTGGCGGGCGTTGGCTGCCGCCGGTCTGAACCGGCCGATCCGATCTCTTGTGACCTGAACGCAAGACCAGCGTCGACCATCCCTCGATGACCAGGCGGCGCTCGAGCGTCAGACCTTGAGCGCGGTGGGCCGCCAGCACCGACGCTTCCTGCCGTCGCAATAACCCCGCCAACACGGCAGCCCCGCCCGGCGCAATGGCGCGCTTGAGATCGCACGCCATCAGCGCCAGCGGGCGCGCAAGGATATTCGCCAAGATCAGATCGTAATCCGAGCGGCGCAAAACGCGGCTGCGATAGCCGGCGGCGCGGACCGTGCGGATGCGTCCGGCCAGCCCGTTGCGCCGGGAATGATGCCGCGCCACCCGCACCGCCTCTGGATCGATATCGCCGGCGGTGACCCGGCGAAGCAGCCGCTTAGCGGCAGCGATCGCAAGAATGCCGCTGCCGGTGCCGATATCGAGCGGCCGGCGGAAACGGCGGCGGCGCGCCAGATCCTCCAAAGCCAGCAGGCAGCCCTGGGTCGAAGGGTGCTCGCCGGTGCCGAAGGCGGTCGCGGCATCGATCTCGATCGCGATCGACGAAACCGGTGCCGCCCCGCGCCAATGCGAGCCGTGAACGAAAAATCGTCCGATGCGCTGCGGCGGAAACGCGCGGCGGTTTTCCGCCAGCCAGTCGCGTTCCGGCAATCTTTCCTCGGCAATGCCGATCAGCCGGCCGCCGGCCGCGGCGGCGGCTAGCGCCAGCCTGATCTCCAGCGCAGCATCGAGGATCGGCGCCCGCGGATAGGCCTCGACCCGCCACAGCGGCGGAGTTTCGCCCTTCGCCTCAGCGGTTTCGAATGCCGCAACCGCGCCGGCCACCTCGTCGAGGATCGCAGCTAGCTCCAGCGCTGCCTCGGCGCCCCCGATATCGGCAGTGATGCGAAGCGGACCGGCCATTTGGCTTTCTATCGGCGTCGCGGCGGAAGCCCGGACCCACCGATCCGCGCCCCGGATGCTGAAAAGTGGGTCCCGGCTTTCGCCGGGACGACGGATTTGGGATCAGGCGCGCTGGACAAAGGCGTCCATGACCTTCTTGTCGCCGGCATGCTCGAAATTGATGTCGAGGCGATTGTCTTCGACCTTGCGGATCGTGCCGTAGCCGAATTTCTGGTGGAACACCCGGTCGCCGACCGAGAAGCCGCCGACCTTCGGCACCTCCTGGCCGCGCAGCGGCACCCGCGCGCTCTCGATCAATAACGGCTGGCGGCCTGCCCGGCCCATCTGCGATTGGTTCCAGGCGGTGCCCCAAATGTTAGTTCCCCTGGGCGATGCGGCGGTCCAACCCGGCGAGGCGGCACCTGACCCGAAGGCGGGCCCGAACCCCAGCCCGGTCTCGGTGATGATCTCGACGTGATCGGGCGACAATTCGTCGACAAAGCGCGACCGCGCCGCACTCTGCCACTGGCCGTGGATGCGGCGGTTGGCGGCGAACGATACGAAAGCGCGATACCGCGCCCGGGTCAGCCCGACATAGGCGAGGCGGCGCTCTTCTTCGAGGCCTTTGAGGCCGTGCTCCTCGACCGAGCGCAGGCTCGGGAACAGCCCCTCCTCCCAACCCGGCAGAAAGACCGTGTCGAATTCGAGCCCCTTGGCGCTGTGCAAGGTCATCAGATTGACCATGTCGCCGGCGCTATCGGCGGCGTTGTCCATCACCAGGCTGACATGTTCGAGAAACCCGGTGAGGTTCTCGAACTCGGCCATCGCGACGACCAGCTCTTTCAGGTTTTCGAGGCGACCCGGCGCGTCGGGCGAGCGGTCGGCCTGCCACATCGCGGTGTAGCCGGACTCATCGAGCACGATCTGCACGAGGTCGGTGTGCGACACCCGGTCGGCTTCGGCGTGCCAGCGGTCGAGCGCGGCGACGAAGCCGGCCAGCGAGTTGCGCGCCGCGCGCGGCACGCGATCGGACGCGATCAACTGGCGCGCCGCCTCGACCAGCGGCAACGATTCCGCGCGGGCCGTCGCGTGCAACAGCTGCAGGGTCGCCGTGCCGATACCGCGACGCGGCACGTTGACGATGCGTTCGAAGGCGAGATCATCGCTCGGCTGCCGGACCAAGCGCAGATAGGCTAGCGCATCGCGGATCTCCTGGCGCTCGTAGAATCGTGGGCCGCCGATCACACGGTAGGGCAAGGCCAGCGCGATGAAGCGCTCCTCGAACTCGCGGGTCTGGAAACCGGCGCGCACCAGGATTGCGATTTCGCGCAGTGGATGCCGCTTGCGCTGCAACGCCTCGATCTCGTCGCCGACCCAGCGCGCCTCCTGCTCGGCATCCCACAATCCGCGCACCGTGACCTTGTCGCCGGTATCGGCGCGGGTCCACAAGGTCTTGCCAAGCCGGCCGCGATTGTGCGCGATGACACCGGCGGCGGCGGCGAGGATCTCCGGGGTCGAGCGGTAATTCTCTTCGAGCCGGACG
>VAZR01000387.1 GCA_005888515.1 Alphaproteobacteria bacterium
CGGCTCGGCATCGATTTCTCGCGCATGCGTTCGGCGGCGGAAATCGCCGCGGCGATCGGCAAGGCGCTCACCGCCGTCAGCCGCGGCGACATCACACCACGCGAAGGGCTGCGCCTCGCGCGGCGGGCGCGCAAACCGCTGCGTACGTTGCGTCGCCAGCTGTGGCGCGACCTCGCCCGCCTGGAGGCGTTGCGGCGCGGCGCAAGCGCCCCACAAAATTCGCGGTCCACAAATTCGCTGTCCGCAAATTCGCTGTCCGCAAATTCCCTGTTCAATCGCGAAAAATTCCCTGTTCTCAGGGAATTTCGACCGACGCGCCGGCTGTTGGCTGCTTCTCGCTGCATTTCGGAAGCGGAATCGGGGAAGATCAAGAGGTTGGTCCTGATCTTTATCCGCTTCGCGCGCGGGCACACGCGCGCGAGAGCCGCGGTTTTCCAAGGCCAAGCTGATCGGCGCTATTCAACCGTTGCGCGAACCTCACCCGAATTTGGCCTAAAATTTCAGCGACGGTAAAAGCCGTGTTCAATCGGACGACGAGAGGCAGGCGGGGCAGGTGCGGATATCAATTGATCTGAGCCGAGCCAATTCGCGGCGGCGAACGGCGTCGCGGTCGCGCATCCTGTCCGCTATCGTCGCGCTGGTGCTGATCCGAGCGGGGATGTCGGCGATGGCCGCGGACGACGATAAAAGCAGAAACCTTTGCGTCGGGAACGCCTCGCTCGCCGAATTGCAGCAGGCGCTGTGCGACGGCCGCACCAGCGCCAGCGCGCTGACCCGCGCCTATCTCGCGCGCATCGAGGCGTATGACCGCGCCGGGCCGTCGCTCAACGCCGTGCGCGAGATCAACCCCGATGCGCTGGCCATCGCCGCCTCGTTCGACCGCATCAAGCCGAACCCGAAACAGCCGCTCGCCGGCATCCCGATCCTCGTTAAGGACAACATCGCCACCGGTGACCGGCAGCACACCACCGCCGGCTCGCTGGCCCTCGCCGAGGCTCGTGCGACACGCGATGCGGCGCTCGTCGCGCGGCTGCGCGCTGCCGGCGCGGTGATTCTCGGGAAGGCCAATTTGACCGAATTCGCCAACATCCTCGCGATCGACATGCCGGCCGGCTACAGCTCCTTGGGCGGCCAGGTCCGCAACCCCTATGCGCCGGCGCTCGACGACAGGAACATCCCGCTCGTGCCGCCCGGCGGGTCGAGCTCCGGCTCGGCGGTCGCGGTCGCGGCCGGGCTGTGCGCCGCCTCGATCGGCACCGAGACCTCGGGCTCGCTGCTCAACCCGGCGACGCAGAACGGGCTCGTTACGGTCAAGCCGACCGTCGGGCTGATCAGCCGCACCGGCACCCTGCCGATCGCCCACAGCCAGGACACCGCCGGGCCGATGACCCGCACCGTGCGCGACGCGGCGATCCTGTTGAACGTGCTCGCCGGCCTCGATCCGCGCGACCCCGCGACGCTCGCGCAACAGCGGCCGGCCGATTACACCGCCGGTCTCGACAATGACGGACTCAAGGGCGCCCGCATCGGCGTGCCGAGCGACTCCACCGATCCCGCCAACGATGTCTATTACGGCCGGCTCGGAGCGCGCGCCCACGCGGTGATGGGGCAGGTCATCGCCACGTTGGAAAGGCAGGGCGCGACGATCATCCGCGCCAATATCCCGACCGCGGGCTGGGTCGGCGGTCCCGGCACCGAGATGCCGATCCTCAACCGCAATCCGGAGAGCCGCACCAGATACGAAGCGGTGCGCCGCCCGATCGTTTTTGTCTACGAGCTGAAGCACGACCTGAACGCCTGCCTGCGCGACTGGCTCAGCGGCACTGACATGCGCAGCATCGCCGACATCATCGCGTTCAACGAGGCGCATGCCGACCGGGCTCTGCGTTTCGGCCAGGACATCTTCCTCGCGGCCGAGGCGACGCGCGGCGACCTCAGCGAGGCCGAATATCATTCCGCCCGCGCGATGGATCTGCATAGCAGCCGCACCCTGGGCCTTGACGCCTATATGGACCAACACCGGCTAGACGCGGTGCTGTTTCCCGGCGCCGCCGGCGCCGCGATCGCCGCCAAGGCGGGCTATCCGAGCGTTCAAATCCCCGCCGGATTCGTCAGCGGCTTCAACGGCAAGGACACACAAGACTACCCGCTCGGCGCCACCTTTACCGGCCGTGCCTGGAGCGAAGCGCGATTGCTGCGCCTCGCCTACGCTTATGAGCAGGCCAGCCAAGGTGCCGCCGCAAACCTCTTGTATGAGAGGCCTCACCGGTGAACAGCCCGAGGGGGAAGCGGGTCAGTGAACGGGTTCTTCAGCAGGGTCGCGCGGTTCGCCGTCAGCAAGATGGCCGCTTTCTGTTATGCGGTCGCGGTCGGCGTCGCGGGCAATCTGATCTTTCATTACGTGCAGACGCACGAAGCGGTGCCGAGCGTCGCGGCCACCCATCACGAAGCGCCCGCGCCCGCGGACAAGCCTCCGACCATCACGCCCGCCGCTGCGATGATCGCCAAACCCACAGCGCCGGCGCCGGCCGCCGCCGTAAAACCGGCGGCCGTGCCGCCGCCGGTTATTCCGTTGCCGGAGCCGCCGACCACGATCAACCTGCCCAGCCCCGCCGCGATGAGCGCGCCGCCGCTGAAACCGGCCGCCTTGCCGAGCAGCCCGCCGCCGGCCGAGCCGATCGCGGCACCGGTTCCGGCTCACCAGCCGCCGCCCGCGGACAAACCTCCCGCCGCTGCATTGCCGCCGCTCGGGCCGGCAATCGAGGTCGCGGTGCCCCCCGCTTCGCCTGCCGCCGCGGTTGCCTCGACTCCGATCCCGCTTTTGCCGGACATGAAATCGCCGTCGGCCGAAGCTGCCGACAAGCCGCCCGCGGCCTTGAAGCCCGGCGCGCCCGGCCCGGGCAGCGGCGGTCTTTACTAAGTCGTGCGACTCGATCCGCGATCGCACTCGTGACGGCGGTCATTTCGGGATCGCTCCAGAAATGACACGACGCCGCCGAGATAGAAAAGATCGCGGAGCGAAACCCGTTGTGACTTTCAAGGGATTTGGCCGCATCGGCCCCCGATATTTCCGACCATCTGCGTCGATTAGCCGACGAACTCGACGCAACTGCGATCGACTTGGAACGGCGGGGCAATGCGCCGCGCCGTTAGTTAAACTGTCCGATATCAATCGCTTAGCCCGAGTCGCTAAACCGGGGGCTTGCGGCCGACCGCACAATGCAGCGGATGCGCCGCGATCAGAACTCCGTCGGCTTCCGCCTTGGCGCGAGCATCATGCCAGATCGCCAGCTCCTCGGGGCCCAGCAATGACAGCACATGGTCCTCGCGGTAGCGCCAGATCGGCCCGTCCGGCCGGTCGAGTGTTACCAGCGTCGGGAAGCAGGTCAGGTCTTCGAGCCCGGCGCGCCGCATCCGTCGGTAAAGGCTGGCATCGGCGACCCCGTTGCTCGCGACCGATTGCGGCGGCGGCGTGATCTTGCGGCGGATCGCTTCCGGCAGGTCGAGGTTCCACCATTGCGGCAGGTCGAGGGCGCGCACGACGATGCCGATGCGTCCGCCCGGCCGCGTCACCCGGATCATCTCGCCGATCGCGCGCTCCGCGTCGCATTCCTCGAGCACCGTCACCGAGAAGACCGCGTCGAACGAGCCGTCGGGAAACGGCACGGTCTCGGCATTTCCGGGCAGGAAGCTGATCGCGCCGGCGAGCCCTTCCTCGGCGGCCAACGCCTCGCCCTCGCGCAGCCAGAACGGGTTCATATCGATCGCGGTGATCGGGTTGGCGCCGGCGGTCCGCTGCGCCAGCAGCCGGTCGAGCGAGCCGGCGCCGCAGCCAATGTCGAGAATTGCCTCGCCCGGCTGCGGTGCGATCAGATCGATCAGCGTGCGGAACATCGCACGGTAGGTCGGCATGCGCGCCCGGTCCTCCAGCGCCGCGATGCCGCCGAGATGCCGCCCGCCGAGGGTTACCACGGTGAAATCCCACGCCAGCTCGGGGATCGCCGGCGCCCATTGCGACGGCGCCAGAAAAAACGGCAACAGCCGGCGTGTCGGCAGCAAAGCCTCCGAGAAAGCCGCGCATGCTCGCAACCAGCTCGGCGGCGCGATCGGCCGCGACATCCGACCAGCCCAGCGCCTCGTAGCTGTCGAGCACGTAGCGCTGCGCCGCTCCGAGCCGGTCCGCGGCGCGCAGACACACCTCGAAAGTCGGCCCGTATTCGCCGGAGATCATCAGCATCCGCTCGGCAATCGCGGCGAACGGCGCCGGGTCGAGCCTCACCGGAGTGCACAGCACGATGCCGCCGAGCCGTTCCGCATGTTCCGTGACGAGCCCGGCGATGTCGGCCGGGATCTGCGTCGCGATGTGAGCTTTTGCAATGCCGAGATGATCGAGCAATGCGATCAGCCGCGCGGCCGGCGACAGATCGTCGGTCATGCGATGATCCCTTCGGCGCGCAGCGCGGCGATTTCCGCGTCGCTGTAGCCGTATTGGCGCAGCACCTCGTCGCTATTCTGGCCGACTGCCGGCGCGGTGCGCGGCGGCACCTTCTCCTGACCGGCAAGAAAGAACGGGCTGTCGATCGTCCACAGCTCCGGGTCGTCGGCATAGGGTTTGAGAAAACCGGCGGCCAGCACCTGTTCGTCGTGGCGGATGTCGTCGACCCGGCCGACCACGCCGAAGATCAGCCCGGCCTCGTCGAG
>VAZR01000203.1:0-1588 GCA_005888515.1 Alphaproteobacteria bacterium
TACCGTGGCGCTGCGATTCGGCAATTGCTATGAGCCGCTGTCGACCCATAAGGGCAGCGTGGCGGCAAAATTCATCCGCCACGCCTTTTCCGGCCAGCCATAGGATATCTATGGCGACAGCGCCAGACCGCGATTTCATTTTCGTCGACGACATCGCCGATGCCATCGTCCGCAGCGCCACAAGGCGTGGGCGGCGAAATCGTGCCGAAATTCCTGACGACGGACAAGCTGGGCTCTTACGGAGCTGCTTTCCGGCACCTTCGCTTGACCTGCCCTCACGGGCAGGGGCTGCGAGCAAACAATCGCACCGAGAATTCCCATCAAGCGGTGCGACGACGCGAGTGCAAGATGCAATGATTCAAGTCAGTTCGATCCGTGCAGCGCTTCCTCAGTATCCATGCCGCCGTCCACAACACATTCAATCTGCAACGACACCTCGTCTCACGGTCCACGTTGCGGACCTTCCGAGCCGAAACTGCGGCGCAGTGGCACGATGCCGTCACAGCAGCATGACACCTGATTGCCTTCTCCCTTCTCGACTCGTCGATAGTTGCCGTGACAAAGCCCCTTGGAGGACAGGCCGCAACGATTCTGACGGATGGAGATCGCGGCCTCAGCGGATCGCGGGAAGTGTTGGTGCTTCCGGTGCGGTTGGGAGGGCGGCGTCGGCCGGCAGATCCACGACGTAATCGATCCGATAGGGAGCCGCCGCTCCCGGCGTCAGCCGTATCGACACGATATGCACCAGAGGGTCGTCCATCTCGCGCAATTTCAGCCGGATGATGTTCGAGGGCAGAAGCGTCAAGGGTCGGTCCACCGGCGCGGCGACTTCGCCGAGCCCGCCGGGAAGGTCGCCGAGTTCGGTGATCGGATGCAGCGTTCGCGCTGCGACCACCCGCGCGGCTTCCCGCTCGTCCATCCCGGTCAATGCGGCAAGAATTTTGGCGGGAGCGGCATTGATGTTCAGCCCGCCGATTGGTCCTGTGGTCACGATATCGCCAAGCGAGGATGGTCCACGCCACAGCGCATCTTTTTGCCGCCATCCGAGGATCCGGTACGGTTCCCAAGGGGTCAGCAGCGGCGCATGGCGAGGGGCCGGCAAGCCGGCATGGGTGTAATCGGCGTCGCGGCTCGCACCCGCGGCCCGCACATTGGATGGCTTCCTCGCGTAGGAAACGAGTGCGGCGGTCATGTTTTCGGCGACCGAGGGGGCGACGCCATAACCCAGAAGCAGCTTCTCCAGCGTATCGCGCGCCGGGTTGCCGAGATCGTACAGCCCGCCCTCATCCTGCAGGCGAACGGTAACGCTGCCGAGCCGATAAGGGCGTCCATCGAGCGCTATGGCCGGCCTCCTGGGGGGCAGCGTCCCGCCGGTACCGCGCGCTTCGGAAGCTTGTGGGACGAACTCGATCCCGCGCGCGCTGAAGCCGCTGGTTACCATCACGAGAGCGAGATGATCAGTGGCGCCGATCAACGCGGCGCGGGATTCCACCCGCTCCTGCAGCGCAGTCGCGCGCTCCAGCGCCGCCGAGATCCAACCCTCGACGACCACAGCGACAAGCGCCAGCAGCGCCAGAAACCATAGCGT
>VAZR01000203.1:1635-10136 GCA_005888515.1 Alphaproteobacteria bacterium
CGCCGCGCGCTTATCCGGCGGCCAAATCTCGTGACAGCGCAGATCGGGACCGCAATAGTGCAGCCTGCCGGAATCTCCCGGCCAGGAGGCGATCGTCATTGGTTGATCGCCACCGTTGCGATAAAGCAGCGAGCTGCGTCTGGTCTGGTCGTCGAAAACGATTTCCCAGGTAATCCGCGTCGGCACGCCGGCGGCGCCGTTCAGCGGGGCCAGCGACAACCCGCTCATGAGCCGCGGTCTGCCGGTGAAGCGGTCGGGACCGTCGGCCGTATCGGCGACCAGCCCACCAACAGACGCACGAAACCAATCGCCGATCAGCACCGGCGCCTCGACGCCGTCGAGAAAGCTCGTCAGGCGCAGACGGATATCCAAAACCCGTTCGAACCCGGTCAGCAACACGCCGCCGATCAAGCCGATGATCACCAGTACGACCAGCAGCTCGACCAGAGTAAACCCGCCCGAGCGCGGCTTCCCCGTCCTAGTCGGTGCTGTCGAGACCGGTGACACGGATGACTTCGTCAACGCTGGTGACCCCGTTCGCCGCCTTGATCAGGCCATCCTGGCGCAGCGAGCGGAACCCGGCATCGCGCGCGATCTTGGCGGCGGCACGAGCCGGGAGGCGCTGCAGGATGGCCTCGCGCAGCGGCGCGATCAGCTCGATCGTCTCGTAGATCGCCAGCCGCCCGCTATAGCCGGTGCCGTGGCACTCACGACAGCCGACCGGCTGCCGCCATTGCCCCGCCGAATGCAAATCGGGAGAAACACAAGCGGCTAGTTCGTCGGCGATTTCGCCCACCGGCGCTGGCGCCGACGTGGCGCAGCGTGCGCACAACCGACGCACAAGGCGTTGCGCCAACACGCCGCGCAAGGCCGAGGCGACGAGGAAGGGTTCGAGCCCCATATCGATCAATCGGGTAAAGGCCGATATCGCATCATTCGTGTGCAGTGTGGAAAACACCAGATGTCCGGTCAGCGATGCCTGCACCGCGATCTGCGCGGTCTCGAGGTCGCGGATCTCGCCAATCATCACGATATCGGGGTCTTGGCGTAGCAAAGAGCGCAGCGCGCGGGCAAAAGTGTATCCGATATCCGCATGCACTTGGACCTGGTTGACCCCGCGGATGTCGTATTCGACCGGGTCCTCGACGGTAATGATTTTTTTGGTGCCGTCGATGATCGCTTCGAGCGCGGTGTAAAGGGTCGTCGACTTGCCGCAGCCGGTCGGTCCGGTTACGAGGACGATGCCATTGGGTTCCGTGATCGCGGTCGTAAAGATCGCGCGGTGGTCGGGCTCCATGCCCAGCTTTGCGAGGGTGAAATGCTCGCGCTCCTTCGGCAACAACCGCAGGACCAATGACTCCCCCCAGGTACCCGGCAGGGCCGATACCCGGATATCAACCTCCTGTCCGTTGATGCGCTGACTGGTGCGGCCGTCCTGCGGCAGGCGGCGTTCGGCGATGTCCATCCCCGAGAGCAGCTTGATGCGCGAGGCCACCGCGTCGAAGCGGTCGCGCGGCAAAGTCAGCCGCGTATGCAACACGCCATCGATGCGATAGCGAATGCGGAAATTCCGCTCCTCCGGCTCGACATGGATGTCGGAGGCGCGCTCGCCGAGTGATTGCGACAGCGTATTGCTGACCAGCTCGACGACGGGCGCCTCTTCGGCCAACTCACGCAGGTGCAGCACTTCGTCCAGCACATTGTGCCGATCCTGGCGCAGTGCGCGCTCGACAAGGTCGAGCAAGCGATCGAGATCCTGATTGAGTGTCAGCCACCACTGGACCGAATGGTCCTGGGCAAAGGCACGGTCGACAGCCTCGCCGAGAGCGGGAAGCAAAGGGTCGCGTGCGATGCAGTTGATCTGACCGCTGGCTGGATCCTGCCAGGCGAGCGCCTCTTGATCGAGCCACCATTCCGGCGTCAGCCCTGATTGGGCCAGCGTCGAGAGCACGATGGCTGGATCGCTGGGTATGTCGGTTCCGCCCAAGATCGGCAGGTCGAGCTGTTCGGACAGCACCGATAAGAGGCTGCTTTCCGACAGGGCGCCGATGCGCACCAGCACGCTGCCGAGCCTGCCGCCAAAACGCGCTTGGAACGCGAGACCGCGCTCCAGATCGCTTTCGCTGATCAATTCCTGGGCGAGCAACATCTGGCCAAGGGACTTGGGCACGCGCGTAACGGCGTGCTTATTGAGGAGTAGATCACTGACTTCGGTGTTCATTCGCTGGCTCGGGCGACCTCTTGGCGGCGGACCCCTGGCCGCCTCAAGTTTTTGTTTTAACGACAGATCAGGTCAAGTCAATGTCAATCGACCTTGCTAGAGCAAACGGCGTACGTTCGGTTACGTTTTACCTTACGTGAATCGTGGTTCTATTAATTGTTAACCTGATTATTTCAGCCCTAGGAGAAACGCAACTCACTTCGATTCAATACTGAAACAGTGTTGGCCTGGCAACTTGACCGATCTGAGAGGGAAAGGTATTTGTCAGCCCTTAATTGGCTGTTCCAGGCCGGCCTGGCATTTTGGTGACCTTACCGGTGTTGGATAGCGGTCCGATCGACACACCCGACGATGACATCCGTGTTTAAGAATCCTTCTCCTGCTGATCCACTGGCGGAGCCGTGGCGGGCACCGGCGGGCCGGCAGGTTTCCTTAAAAATGAGCGGGTTTACTCTGCTCGAGCTGCTGATCGTGCTGGTCATTATTGGGCTTCTCGCGGGGTTCGTCGGCCCGCAGCTTCTCAGTCGTCTGGAAAGTTCGAAAATCACCACCACTGAGGCGCAGGTACGGATGCTGAAGACAGCGCTTGACACGCTGCGTCTCGATATCGGCCGCTACCCGACGACGCAGGAAGGCCTCGCAATGCTGACCGAGCCGCCGGTGGATCCAACGTTGCGGGCCCGCTGGCGCGGGCCCTATCTCGAAAGTGCGTTGCCGAACGATGCCTGGGGGCGACCTTATACCTATGCCTATTCTGGCACCGGCAACCCGCCTTTTGCGCTCTACAGTACCGGCGACACATCCGACAATTCCAGGCCGATCAAGGGTATCGGCATTAATCCGCCTGGGTGATGCAGCGCCATCACGCGCCCGGTAGCAGAGAGGGTGGGTTCACTCTCATCGAGCTGATTGTCGTCATCGCGATCATCGCCGCGCTCGGCACGATCGCCTATGCGTATTTCGCGCCTCTCAACGCGCGCGTGCGGGCTGTGTTCGAGCGCGACGATCTGGAGGGGCAGCTGCTCGCGTTACCTCAGCGCGTGCGCCTCAGCGGGCGGGGCGGGATACTGACCAGCCGCTCGGGCGACGATCTCCCCGAAGGCACAATTGTCGATGTGGAGGGGGTGGCGGAGACCGGAAATGCCCTAGAGCAATGGCAGGTCCTTCGGCTCGAGCTGCCAAAGCCTTGGCGCCTGCGCGTCGCGCGGCCGATTTTCTATCACTTTTCGGGCTCCTGCGAGGGCGGCGAGGTCGAGTTCGTGCTGCCCCCGGTGTCGTTGCACTATGTTCTCACCGCGCCGCTCTGCCGGCCAATCCGCAGCGATGAAACCCCAGCTGGATAATCCGCCTGGTGAGGCGGGGTTCACGCTGATCGAAACAATTGTCGCGCTGGTGATCTTGGCCGCGGCGTTGCTGGCTTTCTATGAGTTCCTGGCGAGTTCGCTTCATGCGGCCGATCGCGTCCGTCATGCGGCGGAGGCCTATGACCGCCGTCAGAACGCCCTGGCGCTGGCCACTAAGTTGAACCCGATGGCAACGCCTGAAGGGACGCTCGATCTCGGCTCCTACCGCCTGCATTGGCGCGCCGAACGCATCAGCACGCCGCAACGCAGTACCGAATACCCGTCCGGCAGCGAAGGAGCGTTCACCGTCGCACTTTTTCGGGTGGTCATCGATTTCCCTGATGACCACGAATTTGCCCCGGTGGAACTGACGAAACTCGGCTATCATCGTGAAACGAGGCCTGCCGAACCTTCAGGTAACCTGTAAATTGTTCGAATCCTATCAAAACCAAAGCGTTGTACTGCGCCTCCAGTCCCTGGCGGCACGCCTGCCGCGACCGCGCCGGCTGTATCTTGAAACCGCCGATGGGGTGCAGCTGCCGGGTCCGGGCCGCGGCGGCTATTGGATCGTCTCGCGCGGGCTGTGCCGGTTTTTTCGGGTTCCGCTTCTCGCCGGGGCGGCACGCGCCAGCCAACTGGATGCGATCGCGCTGGAGATCCGGCGGCTTTCCCCGTTCGAAAAAACCGGGTCGCATTTCCACTTCGCATCCGGTTTTGCCGGCATATGGCTGTGGGATGAGCGGGCAACGCACGCCGCGGCTGCCTCGGTCGGCGTCGACATCGCGCGTTTGCGCGTCTTGCCCGAGCCTGCGCTGCTTCCTTCCAGCCAAGCGGGGCTGCGCTTGATAGAGGGGCTGGAGGGCGTCGAAGGTCAATACTGGTCCGATGGCGAGCTGATCGCGAGCCGTTGGTGGCTGCGCCTTCCCGACGAGCGAGCCTGGCTTTTTTTCCAGCGCGGCGCCTCGGTAGCGCCCGAGCAAATCAGCCCCGGCGTACCGGTGCCGCTGCGCCTGGACTGGCTTGAACGGCCATGGACAAAAACCCGCAGTTCCGGCGCCTTCGACCTGGCGCGCCTCGACACGCGTGCCATGGCCGCGGTGGTGGCGCTGCTGGTCGTGGCCGGTTATGGCTATTACGCGGCGCAATACCTGCATACCAAGTGGAGTCTCGCCTCCTTGAGCGCTGAGATAGATACCCGCTCCGCCGCGATCGAACCGATCCTCCGCGCTCGCAGCCAAGCCCTCGACAATCTGACGGCGATCCAATCTCTGAACGAACTCAAGCGCTTTCCGGGCCAGCTTGCGCTGATGGCGCGGGTCGCCGAGGTACTACCCGCCACCGGAGCGCGGCTCGACGATTGGCTCTACGATCGCGGCCAGCTCGAATTGTCGATCGCGGGCGATCAGCCGCTCGATGTCGTCCGGCTCGTGCGTTCGCTGGAGGCCAGCGGGTATTTCAACACGGTTGCGGCCGAGCGAACCGCTAATAACAACACTCTGCGGCTTCGTGCGGGCGTCGTGACGCAATGACAATCCCGGCGATGCTGTCGAAACAATCCGGGCTCGCCGAGTCGGTCCGTAGTCTTTGGGCCGAGTTGCGCAACAACCGGCGGGCCGGGCTGGGCCTCATCGCAATCCTCGTGCTGATAGCCGTCTATGGGATTGTCGTCATGCGGGGAGCGACGGCTCGCGTCGAGGCGGCCTACGCGCGGGAGGTACAGCGGCTGGAGCGCATCGCCGCTGTCGCCAAGGAACCGGATTGGCCGCAGCGCGCCGAAGCGAGTACGGCATTGCGCGCCGGCCTCGAAAACCGTCTGTGGATGGCGGAGAGCGAGGGCATCGCGCAGGCCAATCTGCAAGCCTGGATCAGCAATGTCGGGCGCGAGATCGGAATGCCCGTGTTCGACATTCGGATCGAAACGGCCAAGCCGAAGAACCTGCCCGACGAACTGCGTCAGATCACCGCGACGATCACCGCACAGCCGTCCGAGATGGCGGTAGTTGCCTTTCTCGAGCGGCTTGAGCAGGCGCCCAACCTAACCGTCGTCTCGCGGCTGCACCTGCGCCAGCAGCCCGGGCCGATGCTGGAGCTGGTGCTTGTCGGCTACGCGCGGATCGGCGGTTCCAATGCGGGTGGTGCGAAATGAGTGGCCGCCCGATACCCCGTCGGCGTGTGTGGCAGTTCGGCGCGGTGGCGGTGCTTGTCGTGGTAGTCGCGGTCGTGCTCGGCTGGCGTTCGGGACGAGCGACCGTCACGCGGGCCGCCGCGGCTCCTGTTGCTGCCTGGGCGCTGCCACAGGGCAAATCCTCGGATGCCGAGCAGGACGCAGCGATCCTGCGCGCCCGTCGGCCTTGGGGTGGCGCGGTCGCGTTTCGCGATCCCGAAACACCGCCGCCGGCGCCGGTCGTGATTTCGTGGCGATTGGTCGGTATCGTCTTGCGCGACAACAGCCCGTTTGCGCTGATACTGTTCGGTCCGCCGGGTGCGACAAAGCTGGAATACCACACCATCGGCGAGGCCTTGCCAGACGGCAGCACGCTCGTGCAGATCGACACTGACAGCGTCACCGCACAGAACGGCCCCGGGCTGCCCGCCGGTTCGGTTGTTCGTCGCCTGTTTCAGAAAAAATCGTGAGTTGATGACGCAGCCGCGTTCGGAGTTATGGGTCCCGGTTGTGCTGACCTTAGCGGTCTTGGCAACCGGATGTGAGCAGCTACCCAGCGCGCCGCTCCAGACGATTCCCACCTTCCAACCGAAGGCAATTCGCTTCGAGCCCGCCAGCGGCGCAACCGTCGTCGGCCCGGCGCGCGGCCACGAAGTGATTGCGGCGGGACCCGCGCCGCCCGTCTCGCCCGGCGCCGCCGCTCCGGTGCCTGCAGCCGCGACGCCCATACCGATGCGCTCGACCGTGGAGGCCTTGAGCCTTGAGCAGGTCACTCTGCCGAATTTCATCACCGAAGTGTTTTCCAACGCCCTCCGGCTGACCTTGGAAATCGACCAGCGGGTGGCGACCCGCAACGACGTGGTGACCTTGCGGACCGGCCGGCCGTTGCCCTCCGAAGAGCTGTTCCGGATGGCCAAACATGTCCTCGCCGGTTACGGAATCGGCGTCAGCTGGGACGGCAGCGTGTTGCACGTCGCGCCTGAGGAAGCGCTGATGGCGCAGATGCCGGACCTGATCCGCAGCCGCGCACTGCCGGAAATGCCGGTCACGTTGCGGCCGGTCTTCCAGGTTGTCGATCTGCATCAGGTGTCGGCGGCCGATATGGCGTCGTGGCTGACCAATGCCTACGGCGCGAAGGTAAAGGTGTTTCCCGCCACGAAAATGGCCGCGGTAATGCTGTTCGGGCTGCCCGAGAATGTTCGCGCGGCAGTCGAGGCGATCGGCGTGCTCGACCAAGCGCGCCTCGCCGGCCGGCAGAGTCTGCGGGTGGGTCTCGTCTACTGGACCGCTACCGCGCTCGCCAACAAGCTCGCCGACGTTCTGCGGGCCGAGGGTTACGACGCCAGCATCTCGGCCGCGACTGGGCCGAACCAGGTCTCGACCGTGATGCTGATCCCGGTCGAGACGACCAACACGCTGATCGCCTTCGCCGCGGACCCGAAAATTCTCGCCCATGTCCAGCGCTGGACCGCCGATCTTGACCAAGCCGGACAGGCCGATCCGCTGCGCAGCATCTTTGTGTACATGGTGCAAAACACGACCGCGGCGAGCCTCGGGCAGATCGTCCAGGCCACGCTGACCGGCCAACGCGCCGGCGGCGTAACCACCGAGGTGCCGCTTGAACGGGCCGGACGAACGCGCGCCACCGCGATCTCGGCGCCGGGGGGCGGAGGAGTGGCAGCCGTAAGCACAGCGCCGCCGGGCCCGGCCGCTGCCGCTGCGCCGCCTCCCGGGCCTCCGCCTGGCGCTTCGGCGACGGTCACGGGCGCGGGCGAAGCGGGCCTGCCGGCGGGTGGCCAAAGCCTTGATCTCGGCGCCTCGGGCACCGCGCCGGGTTCGCGTCTCGTCATCGACCAGGCGCGCAACGCATTGGTGTTCGTCGGCACGGCGCAGGATTACCAACGCATCCGGCCGTTGCTGGCTCCAACGCGTCGGGACGGGCCCCAATGTGTCACCCGCCGGCGGTGGTATCCCGATCGGCGCCACGGGGTTCAATTACGTGCTGCTCAACGGCGTCGGCGACGTGCGGGTGATCCTCAACGCCTTCGCCCAGAACAATCATTTGAGCGTGTTGTCGACGCCGCGCGTGTTGGCCAAGAGCGGCAGCGAGGCTCGCATCGAGGTCGGTACCGAGGTCCCGGTCATCACCAGCCAGGGCAGTACCAACACGATCCAAAACGCCGGCACCACGGGTATTCTGCAATCGATCGATTACCGCAAGACCGGCGTGCTGCTCACAGTGCGTCCTGTTATCCATTCCGGCAACCGCATAGAGCTCACGGTCAGCCAGGAAGTCAGCGCGGCGTTGCCCAATTCGACCCCCGGGATCTCGTCCCCGCTGATACAGAACCGCAACATCTCGACCGATCTGACCTTGAGCGACGGACAGACGGTCATGATCGGCGGCATGATTTCCGAGAGCCGTACCGCCGACGACACCGGCGTCCCGTATCTGAAGGACGTACCCGGGTTGGGTCTCCTTTTCCGCAATCAATCCCTGACCCGGGAAAGGACCGAACTGCTCGTGTTCATTACCCCCTATGTGATCTCGAACGATATCGACTCCGTGGCGATCACCGAGCAATTTCGCGGCCAGATGCGAGCCTGGCCTGTCCCGAGTACGAACCTGCGTTGGTAGCGTGGTGCAGGCGGCGCGGCCTGCCGCGGCACGAGGATGACGGCATGTTGGAGTGGATGTTCGCTCTCCTGCTGGTATTCGCGTTCGGCGGGGCGGAACGCGAACCGGGTGCAACAGGGACGGCTCCGTCACACA
>VAZR01000204.1 GCA_005888515.1 Alphaproteobacteria bacterium
CCGCAGCCGCTTGCACTGCTCGATCGCCAGCGAGCAGCGGGGGTGGAAGACGCAGCCGGGCGGCGGATTGATCGGGCTCGGCACCTCGCCCGCCACGGGCTGGAAGGCGCGCTCCGCCTCGACTGCCGGGTCCGGCACCGGCACCGCGCCGAGCAACGCCTTGGTGTAGGGGTGGAGCGGGTTGTCGAACAGCTCGTCGCACTCGGCGAGCTCGACGACCCGGCCGAGATACATCACCGCGACGCGCTGGCAGAGATGCCGCACGACCGACAGATCATGCGCGATAAACAGATACGTCAGGTTGAACTTGTCGCGCAAATCCTCGAGCAGATTGATGATCTGCGCCTGGATCGACACGTCGAGCGCCGAGACCGCCTCGTCGCAGACGATGAATTCGGGGTTCAGCGCCAGAGCGCGGGCGATGCCGACCCGCTGGCGCTGGCCGCCCGACATCTCATGCGGATAGCGGTCGGCAAAATTCGGGTTCAGGCCGCATTCCGACAATAACTCGCGTACTCGGTCGGCGCGGCGCCGGGCATCAGGCTCGACGCCGTGCACCATCATCGGCTCGCTGATGATCGAGCCGACCTTCTGGCGCGGGTTCAGCGAGCTGTACGGGTCCTGGAAGATGACCTGGATGCGGCGCCGCAGCGCGACCAGTTCGCGCCGGTCGAGCTTGGCGATATCGATGCCGTTGTAGAGGATCTCGCCGGCGGTCGGTTTTTCGAGCCGCAGGATGCAGCGGCCCATCGTCGTCTTGCCGCAGCCGCTCTCGCCGACCAGGCCGAGGGTTTCGCCGCGGCCGATCGTCAGATCGACGCCGTCCACCGCCTTGACGTCGCCGATATGGCGGCGTGCGATCAGCCCCTCGGTCACCGGGAAGTGCATCCGCAGCCCGCGCACTTGCAGCAGCGGTCCCGCTTCCGTCTCCTGCATGCTCATGCCGCACCCGCCGTGACATCGAGCTCATGGCTGCGGAAGCAGGCAGAAAGCTGGCCCGGAGAACCGGCCGGCGCCAATGGCGGCCGCTGTTCGGCACACATCGCGATCGCAAACCGGCAGCGCGGCCGGAACGAGCAGCCGCGGTCGAGGCGGGTCAGATCGGGCGGCTGGCCCTCGATCGGATCGAGGCGCGCCTGCCGCGGCCGGTCGAGCCGCGGTACCGAGCGCAGCAGCGCGATCGTGTAGGGGTGGCGCGGATTGTGATAGAGCGCGGCGGCGGCGCCGCTCTCGACGATGCGGCCGGCATACATCACGTTGACCCGCTGCGCGTAGCGGGCCACCACGCCCAGATTATGGGTGATGATGATCAGCGCCACGCCAAGCTGACGCGTCAATTTCTGCATCAGCTCGAGGATCTGAGCCTGGATCGTCACGTCGAGCGCGGTTGTCGGCTCGTCGGCGATGATCATCTTCGGCTCGCAGGCCAGCGCGATCGCGATCATGATGCGTTGGCGCATGCCGCCGGACAATTGATGCGGGTACTGTTCGAGCCGCCGCGCGGCATCGGCAATGCCGACGAGACCCAGCAGCTCGACGGCGCGCCGGTCGGCGGCGGCACGGTCCATTGCGCGGTGCTGCTCCAGGGTTTCGGTGATCTGCCGGCCGATCGTCAGCACCGGGTTCAACGAGGTCATCGGCTCCTGGAACACCATGCCGATCTCGCTGCCCCGCACCTGGCGCATCTCCTCTTCGGAGAGCCGCATCAGGTCGCGGCCGGCGAACAGCACCTCGCCTCCGGTGATCCGGCCCGGCGGGTCGGGAATGAGGCGCAATATCGACAATGCGCTAACCGATTTGCCCGAGCCGCTCTCGCCGACGATCGCCACGGTCTCGCCGGGATCGACGGTATAGGAAATCCCGTCGACCGCACGCACCACCCCGGCGCCGGTGCGAAATTCGGTATGTAGATCCTTGACTTCCAGGAGCGGCGGCAAGCCCTCATTCCTCCCGTTCATGCTTTGGGCGAGGTTGGTAGCCGTGCCCGGCAACCCTGTCAACGTCGCTTCCTGGTAGGGTCATTGCGCCGCAGGTCGAACTGCGGTTAGTTCGATTGCTGGTTGTGGAGGGAAGGATGGCGGAAGCGCAATGGTCGATCCGCGGTGAATATATGGAGAGCTGCAATTGCGACTATCTCTGCCCGTGCGTTTACACGAACCCGCAGGGGCCGGTGACTTACGACCATTGTACGGCGGTGCTGGTCTTCCGCATCGATGAGGGAAACTTCGGCGGGCTGCCCCTCGGCGGCAGCAAATTCGCCTTCGTGCTGCGCTCCGGCAAGGTCATGGCCGACGGCAACTGGATTTTCGCGGTAGTCGTCGATGCCGGCGCCGACGCCGCGCAGCGTGCTGCTCTCGCGCGGCTCGCCGGCGGCGAGGCGGGCGGCACCCCGGGCGTGATCCGCAGCAATCTGGTCAGCGATTTCCGCGGCGTCGAATACCAGCCGATTACCTTCGAGATTGCCGGGCATAACCGGCGCGCCTCGGTCCCGGGCGTGTTCGATTTCGAGATCGATGGGGTCCTCTCGCGCAACCGCAGCGGCGAACCGCTGTACATCGATAACACCGCGCACCCGGCCAATCGGCGCCTCGCGCTGGCGCGCGCCAAGGACCTGCACGTGCAGGGTTTCGGGCTCGATCTCGACATGGTCGGCAAGGGCAATAACGGGCATTTCGCGCCCTTCGCCTGGACGAATTGAAAGGGCTGGGCACAGCCACGTAGGGCGGAAAAGCGAAGCGCATTCCGCCGGTCCCTCTCCCGCGCACAAACGTGGCGGAATACGCTGCGCTCTTCCGCCCTCCGGCGGTTGAGAATCAGCGCTTGCCGCGCAAGAGGAACTCGCGCCCGGCCTTGACCATCGGCTCGCCGCCATAGGCGATGATGTCAGCTGTCGCGTAGGTCTCGCTCCAGATCTCGGGCAGATATGAGCCGGTGCCGATCACGTCGATCGGCGCATTGGCCGCCGCCATCATGCGGCATTTCTCCGGGCCGAAGCCGGAGCTGGCGACGATTTTGGCATTCGGGAAGCCGGCCTCGTCCAGCACCAGGCGCAAGCGCCACAGCGCGGCGGCGGTGACCCCGGTACCGACGAGGTAGCGCAGCTCCGCCTCGGTGCGGTAGCCGCGGATCGATTGCGGCGCGTGGTTCTCCAGCACCTCGTAGGAACGGGCAAGGTCGAGCCCCTCGCAATAGCGCCCGCCCGGCGTATCCATGCGGAAGGCAAGCCGACCGGCCGCAGCCAGTTCCGGAAATCGCCGGCAGACTTCGACCGCGTCGCTGGTTTCGCGCCCGAAATAATCAACCAGCACGGTCAGCGGCTCGCCCGGGAAAGTCTCGTGAAACATCTCGGCGGAGCGCAGCGTCGATCCGGCATAGCCGATCAGGGCATGCGGCATCGTGCCCATGCCTTTTTCCTGCCCGAAATAATGCGCCGTGGCTTCGGTGGCGCAGCCGACAAACCCGATCGCGCCCGCGACCTTCTTGGCGTGCTCCGAACCGACGGATGCGGCATAGGCCATCATCTCAGCCATCTCGGCGCCGGCGCAGTGGCGGGCGTCCATCGCCAGGAAGGCGACTTTCGGCAAATCGGCGCACATCGCCGACGCGTTGTAGGCGGCGACGCAGGCGGGCCCGAGCTTTTGCAACAGCACGGTCTCGAGATCGACGAGATGATAGAGCGGTCCGGTCACATAGAGGATCGGCTCGCCGGCCCCGACCCAAGAGCCTTCAGGATGGTTGATTTCGATGTCGAAACTCGTGCCGCGCTCGCTCGCCGTCGCTTCGAGAAACGCGATCGCAAAACGCGGCGCGCTGATGACCGGCCGGCGCATAAAGACCGCATAGGTCGCCTGGCGGTCGCCGAAATGCCCGACGATCGCCTTCGATTTCAGAAAATAGCTGTCGGTGCGAGCGGCGAGATCGTCCATGCGCTACATGCTGTCATTGCGAGCGAAGCGAAGCAATCTCCCGCCGATTGTGCTCAGCCCGACGGGGATTGCTTCGTCTCTGCGCTCCTCGCAATGACACACGAGTGGACGGTCCTGGCGCGCGCCCGTGTCACGAGTCGGCGGCGAACCGGCCGGCGTTGCCATTTCCGAAGCCGTTCGAGTTTCTCTGCCGCTCGCGTTTCAGCGCCTCGGCAACCTCGAAGGCGAGCTCGATCGCCTGGCTGGCGTTGAGCCGCGGGTCGCAATGCGTGTGATAGCGCTCGGCGAGCGTGTGCTCGCTGATTTCCTGGGCACCGCCGATGCATTCGGTGACGTTCTGGCCGGTGAGCTCGAAATGCACCCCGCCCGCGTAGCTGCCCTCGGCGAGATGGATCGCGAAGGCGCCGTGCAGCTCGTCGAGAATCCGGTCGAACACGCGCGTCTTGTAGCCGCCCGAAGTGGTGATCGTGTTGCCGTGCATCGGGTCGATGCACCAGACGACCCGGCAGCCCTCGCGCTGCACGGCGCGGATCAGCGGCGGCAGTTTTCCTTCGACCTTGTCGGCCCCCATGCGGGTGATCAGGGTCAGCCGTCCCGGCTCGTTTGCCGGGTTGAGCCGGTCGATCAGCCGCAGCACGTCGTCAGGCTCGGTGGTCGGACCGCATTTCATGCCGATCGGGTTCTTGATGCCGCGCAGGAATTCGACATGCGCTCCATCGAGCTGCTTGGTGCGGTCGCCGAGCCAGACGAGATGAGCCGAACAGTCGTACCAATCGCCGGTCGTTGAATCGACCCGGGTCAGCGCCTCCTCGTAGGACAGGAACAGCGCCTCGTGCGAGGTGTAGAGCTCGGTCTCGCGGATCTGCGGCGTCGTCTCGGAATTGAGCCCGCAGGCGGCCATGAAATCGAGGGTCTCGGTCAGCCGGTCGGCCAGCGCGCGGTAGCGCTCGCCCTGCGGCGAGCTCTCGACAAAATCCTGGTTCCAGGCATGCACCCGGTGCAGATCGGCGTAGCCGCCCTGCGCGAAGGCGCGCAGCAGGTTCAGGGTCGCCGCCGACTGGCTGTAGGCCTGGACCATGCGCTGCGGATCGGGCTCGCGCGCCACGGCGTCGAATTCGAGACCGTTGATGATGTCGCCGCGGTAGGAGGGCAGGGTGACGCCGTTCTGCGTCTCGGTGTCCGAGGAGCGCGGCTTGGCGAATTGGCCGGCGAGGCGCCCGACCTTGACCACCGGGCACGAGGCGCCGAAGGTCAGCACGACTGCCATCTGCAGCAGTACCCGGAAGGTGTCGCGGATGTTGTTGGGGTGGAACTCGGCAAAGCTCTCGGCGCAATCGCCGCCTTGCAACAGGAAGGCCTTGCCGGCCGTGACGTCGGCGAGCCGATCCTTGAGGCGCCGCGCCTCGCCGGCGAAAACCAGCGGCGGGTAGCGGTGTAATGTCTCCTCGACCCGCCCCAGCGCCGCCTCGTCGGCATAACCCGGAACCTGGCGGATCGGCAGCCCGCGCCAACTCCGGGGCGACCATTCATTCATCATGACATCTCGGCCTGCAGTAACGGTGGAAACACGAAAGCCGCCTCGATGGGCGGCTTCGGAACAAACGCAGGCGCGATTTCCTAAGCCGCCGTCCAAAACGGAGGATAATAAAATCGCGCAAATTGGCTGGGCCGGCCGCCGGCCCTGATTTTCCTCATGGCGGCTACGCTACCGAGAGCCGCAGCCCGGCGCAAGGGCTTTGCCTGAGCGGCTGGACATCCCGGCTGGGCCCGAGTAACCCTCGACCCATGGAGCAAAAGACGTTCAGCGTGCGCGCGATCCTGGCTGGCGAGGCGCCGCAGGATGCGCCGGTTACGGTCAGGGGTTGGGTGCGCACCCGGCGGGATTCGAAGGCGGGCATTTCGTTCGTGCACCTGTCGGACGGATCGTCTTTCCATCCGGTGCAGGTGGTCGCGCCGAACACGCTGCCGAATTACGAGAGCGAGCTATTGCGCCTGAGCGCCGGCTGCGCCGTCGAGGCGGCGGGGACGATCGTGCCGTCGCCGGCGAAAGGGCAGCCCTTCGAGATGCAAGCGAGCGCGATCCGGGTGATCGGCTGGGTGGATGATCCCGAGACCTATCCAATCCAGCCGAAGCCGCACACGCTCGAGTACTTTCGCGAGGTGGCGCATCTGCGGCCGCGCTCGAACACGATCGGCGCGGCGACCCGGGTGCGGCATACGTTGGCGCAGGCGATCCACCGCTTCTTTGACGAGAACGGCTTCTTCTGGGTCAACACGCCGATCATCACCGGCGCCGATGCGGAAGGGGCGGGGGCGATGTTCCGCGTATCGACGCTGGATTTCGCCAACCTGCCGCGCACTCCCGAGGGGAAGATTGATTACTCGCAGGATTTCTTTGGCCGCGAGGCGTTCCTGACGGTCTCGGGACAGCTCAATGTCGAGGCGTATTGCCTGGCTCTGACGAAGGTTTATACCTTCGGGCCGACCTTCCGCGCCGAGAACTCGAATACCAGCCGTCACCTCGCCGAGTTCTGGATGATCGAGCCGGAGATCGCGTTCGCCGATCTGTCCGACAACGCGACGCTGGCGGAACGGCTGTTGAAATACACCTTCGAGAGATTGCTGAACGAGAGCGATCCAGGTGCTCGAACGGTCGAACCAGAAATTCGAGTTTCCGGTCACATGGGGCGTCGACCTGCAGTCGGAGCATGAACGCTATCTGACCGAGCAATACGCGAAGAAGCCGGTCGTCGTGATGAACTACCCGAAGGACATCAAGGCCTTTTACATGCGGGTCAACGATGACGGGCGGACGGTCGCGGCGATGGATGTCCTCGCGCCGGGGATTGGCGAGATCATCGGCGGCAGCCAGCGCGAGGAACGGCTCGACATGCTGGACCGCAGCATGGTGGAGCGCGGCATCGACAAGGAGCATTACGGCTGGTACCGCGATCTGCGCCGCTACGGCACCGTGCCGCATGCGGGGTTCGGGCTCGGCTTCGAGCGCACGATCGCCTACAGCACGGGTCTCTCCAACGTGCGCGATGCGATCCCGTTCCCGAGAACGCCGGGAAACGCGAGGTATTAGGCGAGGGCTCGCAGATCGGCGCGCAGGCGGTCGGCTTTGCGGCTGGCGAGGACCGGCTCGATCGCGGCATGGCCGTCTTTCCAGGCCGGCAACGCTGCGATCAAGGCGGCGCGGCCTCTCGCGGTCAAAACGAGGCGGCGTTGACGCCGGTCATCCTTATCGGTTCTGACCCGGACGAGGCCGCGGCGCTCTAATGGCTTCAGATTGGCGGTCAGAGTCGTACGATCCATCGCTAACAATTCCGCGACGGCGCGGATTGTCGGCGGCTCGGCGCGGTTCAGCGACATCAACAGCGAGAACTGGCCGCTCGTCAAACCGGCGGGCCGCAGCAACTCGTCGAACCGCCGCGCCATGGCGCGCGCGGCCCGTTGCAGATGCAGACAAAGGCAGGTATCGCGTACCAGGATCGTGGTCTCGAACGGCAAAGGTTCGCGATTTGACATGGGACGATTATGTTGATATCAACGTAATTAGTCAAGATGGTTTGTAGGATGGCGACGGTCCGGTTCACCAGCGCGCTGCAACGGTTTCTCGCCGCGCCGCCCACGGAGGTAACGGCGGCGACGGTCGGGGAGGCGCTCGCGGCGGTGTTCGAGGTGCGGCCCGCCTTGCGCGGCTATGTTCTCGACGATCAGGGGGCGCTGCGCCGCCATGTCGCAATCTACATCGCAGGCGAAGCGGTGCGCGATCGGGTGAAGCTCAGCGATCCGATCGGCCCGAACGACGAGATCTATGTGTTTCAAGCGCTGACCGGCGGGTAGGGAGTAGGGGGAATGGCAGAGCGGCTTTATGTCGGCACCCGCAAGGGGCTGTTCGAGCTCGCGCGCCGTAACGACGTGTGGGACATCGTCGCAACGCACTTCCTCGGCGATCCGGTCAGCGCCGTGCTGGCCGAGGGCGATACCGTCCATGCCGCGCTCGATCTCGGGCATTTCGGCGCCAAACTGTGGCGCCGCGAAGGCGGCGGAGAATGGCGCGAGCTGACAGCCCCGGCGTTTCCGCCGAAGCCGGAGGATGCCGGCGATGACCCGCATCCGTGGTCACTGGGTCAGATCTGGGTCTTGGAGCCGGGCCGCGTCCCGGGACGGCTATGGGCCGGCACGATGCCCGGCGGGCTGTTCCGCTCCGATGATGGCGGCACTTCATGGTCGCTGAACGAGCCGCTGTGGCGCATGGCTGAGCGCCGGCAATGGATGGGCGTCGCCGGCGGCGAGCAGCCTGGCATCAATTCGGTGCTGATCGATCCGCGCAATCCGGCCGACATCCGGATCGGCGTATCGACCGCCGGCGTGTGGGCGAGTACCGACGAGGGCGCCTCGTGGCGGATCATCAACCGCGGCATGTACAACGAATACATGCCGCCGGAGCAGCGCGAGGAGCCGCTTGTACAGGATGTGCATCGGCTGGCGCGCTGCGCCGCGCATCCCGAAATCGTATGGTGCCAGCACCATAACGGCGTGTTCCGGTCCGAAGATTCCGGCCATAACTGGCGTGAGATCACCGCCATTCGTCCGTCGAAATTCGGCTTTGCCGTCGTGGCGCATCCGCGCGATCCGGACACCGCGTGGTTTGTCCCGGCCATCAAGGACGAGCGCCGTATCCCGGTCGACGGCAAGGTGGTCGTCGCGCGCACTCGCGACGCCGGCAAGAGTTTCGAGGTATTGCGCGACGGGCTGCCGCAGCGCCACGCCTACGACCTGGTGTGGCGGCACGCGCTGACGATCGATGCGAGCGGCGAACGGCTCGCCTTCGGCTCGACCAGCGGCGGGTTGTGGATCTCCGAGGATTGCGGCGACAGCTGGATTGCGCCCGAGGCGCGGCTGCCGCCGGTCTCGGTCGTGCGGTTCGCGGATCATTGATTGAAAGGAAGGCTATCGTGGGCAGGCCTGTCGTTCATTGGGAGTTGATGTCGAAGGACCCCGCCAGAGTGGCGGCGTTTTACGAGACGATCTTCGACTGGAAAGTCCAGCACATGCCCGAACTCAACTATCGCATCGTCGATACCGGCAGCGAGGACGGGATCAATGGCGGCATCGTAAAACCCGAGCGCGAAGGGCCTTGGCCCGGCAACATGCTGTTCTACATCGCCGTCGACGACCTCGCTTCCTACCGCGACAAGATCGTTGCCGCTGGCGGCAAGATCCATGTCGAGGAGCAGAGCGTGCCCGGAATGGGATCGTTCTCGCTCTTCACCGACCCTGAGGGTCGCATGATGGGGTTGTGGAAAACGGCAACCGCGAAATGAACAGCGTGCAAAGACGCGTCTGAGGTTTATCCCGAGCATACGAGGTGACGATGCGTTTCATGGTGATGGTCAGGGCCAACAAGGACACCGAGGCGGGGGTCATGCCGAGCACGGAAGAGCTTGCCGCGATGGGCAAGTTCAACGAGGAGATGGTCAAGGCCGGGATCATGCTGACCGGCGAGGGGCTTCACCCGAGCATGCGGGCGACGCGCCTCAAGTTTTCGGGCGGGACGCCGTTGGTCGTCAACGGCCCCTTTCCCGCCAACGAGCTGGTCTGCGGGTTCTGGATGCTTCAGGCGAAGTCCCGGGACGAGGTGATCGATTGGATGAAGCGGGCGCCGTTTGGCGCTGGCGCGGTGATCGAGATCCGCCCGGTGTTCGAGGCGGAAGACTTCGGCGCCGAGTTCACGCCGGAGCTGAGAGAAGCCGAGGAACGTTTGCGCGCCGAAACCGCGACGCGGAAGTAGGCAATGAACGGCCATGGTGGCCTGTAGTAGTGTAACGATGGGGAAATACCGATGCAGTTGAACCCGTATCTGAGCTTTAATGGAAATTGCGCGGCGGCCTTCCGGTTCTACGAGAAGGCGTTGGGCGGCAAGATCGCCATGTCGATGACCTATGGCGAGTCGCCGATGGCGGATCAGACGCCGCCCGAGTTTCGCGACAAGATCGTGCACACTCGCCTGATCACCGGCGACGCGGTGTTGATGGGCTCCGACGCTCCGCCAGGCCGTTATCAGCAAGCCAGCGGAATAACAGTGGCGCTCGGCGTCGACAGCGCCGCGGAGGCGGAGCGCATCTTTCATGCGCTGGCGGAGAAGGGGACGGTGCAGATGCCGATCGCGGAGACGTTCTGGGCGGTCCGTTTCGGCATGCTGACCGATCAGTTCGGCATCCCGTGGATGATCAATTGCGAGAAGCCGATGGGCTGAGCTTTAGCCAGATGCGATAGAACATTCCCCGTGCCCGGCCTCTGTGCCGGGCACCCACATCTTTGGTGCCACGTTGCGGCGCTTCACGACGTGGATGGCCGGGACAAGCCCGGCCATGGGGCGGGTTGAGGGAGGGGGCGCTCGGAATCGGCCAGAGGCGGCCTACTTATGAGCGATGACCCAGAACATCTATGACAATGACGAATTCTTCGCGGGCTATGGCCAGCTGCCGCGTTCGGTCGAAGGATTGGACGGCGCGCCGGAATGGCCGGCGCTCAGGGCGATGCTGCCGGATCTGCATGGCCTCAAGGTTCTCGACCTGGGCTGCGGCTTCGGCTGGTTCTGCCGCTGGGCCCGCGAGCAAGGCGCTGCCCAGGTTCTCGGCATCGACGTCTCAGAAAAGATGCTGGCGCGCGCCCGGGCCACCACCGAGGACGGCGCGATCACCTATGCTCGGGCCGATATGGAGCAGCTCGAGCTGCCGGCGGGATCGTTCGGCCTCGTCTACAGTTCGCTGGCGCTGCACTACATCGCAAATCTCGACCGGCTGATGGCGGAGGTGTACCGCTCGCTGGTTCCGGGCGGCAGCCTGGTTGTCTCGGTCGAGCACCCGATCTTCACGGCGCCGGCCAGGGCGGGCTGGTCGAGCGATGCTGCCGGACATAAAAGCTGGCCGGTCGATTCCTATCTCGACGAGGGTCCGCGCTCGACCGATTGGCTCGCCAAAGGCGTCATCAAGCAGCACCGCATGTTGGCGACTTACCTGAAGATGCTCATCCGGCTCGGATTTACGCTTAGTCATGTCGAAGAATGGGCACCGACAGAGGAACAGATCGCCGTCCACCCGCGATGGGCCGATGAACGCCAGCGCCCGCCGTTTCTGCTGATCGGCGCGCGGCGGTAATCGCCCCCACAGCCCAGGGTAGGATTCGCAAGCGGCGTTTCCGCGTGCTACGCTTCCGCCGGGCGATCAGACGGGGCAAACCCGCGGCAACGCCCGGAACGGGAAGGCGGAGCAGGGCGGGCGCGATCGCGCGGCCGGTCCGGCGGGGAGGCGGAAATGACGCGGAAATTCCGAGTGTGCCCGGTGGTCGGTGCGGCGCTCCTGGCGCTCACGATCACCCATACGGCGGCCGCCCAGAAATCAGGCGGCATTCTCAAATCCTTTTCGATCGACAGCCCGGCTAGCATGTCGATCCACGAGGAAGCCACCGTCTTCGCGGTGCGTCCGACGATGGCTGTGTTCAACAACCTGGTCATGTACGACCAGCAGGTGAAGCAGAACAGCATGCAATCGATCGTGCCTGATCTTGCGACGAGTTGGGCATGGGACGAGGAGAGCGGCCGCAAGCTGACCTTCAAATTGCATCAAGGTGTCAAATGGCACGACGGCAAACCGTTCACCGCCGCCGATGTCAAATGCACCTGGGATCTGCTGCTCGGCCGCGCGAGTGACAAGCTGCGCGTCAACCCGCGTAAAGCCTGGTACCGCAACCTCGACGAGGTGACGACCAACGGCGACTACGAGGTGACATTCGTACTGAAGCGGCCGCAACCGGCTTTTGTCGCGTTGCTTGCCTCCGGTTTCTCGCCGGTCTACCCGTGCCACGTAGCGGCCAAGGATATGCGCCAGCGACCGATCGGGACCGGCCCGTTCAAATTCGTCGACTACAAACCGAATGAATCGATCAAGCTGACGAAAAACCCGGATTACTGGAAACCGGGGAAGCCGTATCTTGACGGGATCGAGTATGCGATCATCAAGAACATGTCGACCGCGATCCTGACCTTTGTGTCGGGCAAGCTCGACATCACCTTCGGCGGCGTGACGGTGCCATTGGAGCGGCAGATCAGGGAGCAGGCGCCGCAGGCGATCTGCGAGCTGAACCCGACCAATGTCGGCCGCAATCTGCTGATCAATCCTGTGTCGGCGCCGTTCAACAATCCCGAGCTGAGGCGGGCGATGGCGCTGGCGTTGGATCGGCAGTCGTTTATCGACATCATTACCGAGGGCAAAGGCAATACTGGCGGCATCATGCTGCCGCCGCCGGAGGGCGTGTGGGGTATGCCGGCGGAGATGTTACAGACGCTGCCGGGCTATGGTCCCGATGTCCAGAAGAACCGGGCGGAAGCGCGCGCGATCATGCGGAAGCTCGGCTACGGGCCGGACAAGCGGATCAGCGTCAAGATGGTTACACGCGACATCCCGCCTTACCGCGATCCGGCGGTCATCCTGATCGACCAATTGAAGCAGGTGTATATCGACGCCGAGCTCGATCCGATCGACACGACGCAGTGGTACCCGAAGATGAACCGCAAGGATTTCACCGTCGCGCTCAATCTGACCGGCAACGGCATCGACGATCCTGACCAGGCGCTGTACGAGAACTACGTATGCGGCGCCGAAGGGAACTACAACGGCTATTGCAGTCCCGAGCTCGACAAGCTGATCGACCGGCAGTCGATCGAAAGCGATCAGCAGAAACGCAAAGAACTGGTATGGGAGATCGAAAAAAAATTGGCCGAGGACGGCCCGCGCCCGATGATCTTCTATGCACCGGCCGGCAATTGTCACTATCCCCACGTCAAGGGGCTGACGATCATGGCCAACAGCATCTACAATGGCTGGCGCATGGAGGATGTCTGGCTGGATAAATAGGTCTATTCCGCCGCTTGCTGCTGCGGCCGCACGAATTTTTCGCGCAACGTGACGAATTCCTCGGCGGCGCTGGGGTGGACCCCGACGGTCTGGTCGAACATGCGCTTCGAGGCGCCGCATTTGATCGCGATCGCGAGGCCCTGGACGATTTCCGGCGCGTCGGCGCCAATCATGTGACACCCGAGCACCCGATCGGTCTTGCCGTCGACGACCAGCTTGACGAAGGTGCGCTCGTCGCGGCCGGACAGCGTGTTCTTCATCGGCTTGAAGCGCGCGCAGTAGACATCGACCTCATCACCACATTGCCGGCGCGCCTGTTCCTCGGTCAGGCCGACAGTACCAATCGGCGGCTGACTGAACACCGCGGTCGGCACGTTCTCGTGATCCATCTTGATCGGGTTGTCGTTGTAGAGCGTCTCGGCGATGGCGCGGCCTTCGGCGATCGCAACCGGCGTCAGATTGAGCCGATCGGTGACATCACCGACCGCATAGACGTTGGGGATGCTGGAGCGCTGCCATTCATCGACCAGCACCGCGCCCTTATCGTTGGTCTTCACCCCGATTTCGTCGAGCCCGAGCCCCCGCGTGTTCGGACCGCGCCCGGTCGCATACATGACCAGATCGGCCGAGATTTCCTGGCCGGTCGTCGTGAACACCGAATAACCCTCACGCGGCGCCTTCTCGATGCGCGCGACCTGGGTGCGGGTGTGGATCTCGACACCGCGGCCGCGCATCTCCTGCGCCAGGGCGACGCGAACATCATCGTCGAAGCCATAGAGCAATTCCTCGCGGCGGATGATCTCCACCACTTCACTGCCGAAGCCGCGGAAGATGCCGGCGAACTCGACCGCGATGTAGCCGCCGCCGACGATGACGATCTTGCGCGGCAGGCTCGGCAGGTCGAGCGCCTCGTTCGACGAGATCACATGCTCGATGCCGGGAATGTTCGGCACGGTCGGGTG
>VAZR01000205.1 GCA_005888515.1 Alphaproteobacteria bacterium
ATAGACCCAGCCCGGTGCCTTCGCCGGTCGGCTTGGTCGTGAAGAAGGGCTGGAACAGCCGGTTGCGGGTTTCCGGCGGGATGCCGGTGCCATTGTCGCGCACCCGGACCTCGACTTCACCGCCCAGCTCGCGCGTCGTCACTTTTAAGACCGGCCGGTCGCCGGCGTCGCGGCTTTTCTTCGCCGCGGCATAGAAGCCGTTGCCGAACAGGTTCAGGAACACTCGGGTGATGTCCTGCGGCACCACCTCGATCGGCGTCAGATTGCCGTCGAAATCCCGCTCCATCGTGATGTTGAAGCTCTGGTCCTGGGCGCGGGCGCCGTGAAAGGCGAGGTTAAGCGCCTCATCGAGAAGCCCGTTCAAATCGACGCTCTGCCATTCGCCGCTGCCACCGCGCGAATGCAGCAGCATGCTCCTGACTATGCCGTCGGCGCGCCTGCCATGCTCGCCAATCTTTTCGAGGTTGCCGGTCAGCATTGCGATCGTCTCGTCGACATCGGCGCGCTGGTCCTCGTCGAGCTTTTCGAGGGCCGCCGCTGCCGTCTCCTTGAGCTCCTCCAGCAGCTCGATCGACAGGCCGGCGAAGTTGTTGACGAAGTTCAGCGGGTTTTTGATCTCGTGGGCGATGCCGGCGGTCAGCTGCCCGAGCGAGGCCATCTTCTCGGCATGGATCAGATTGGCCTGGACCGCCTTCAGTTCGCCGAGCGCCGTCTCCGCCGCGTCCCGCGCCGCCCGAATTTCCGCCTCCGCGTGCTTGCGCTCGGTCACATCGCTATAAATCAGCACGAAGCCGCCGCCCGGCACCGGGTTGCGGCGCACCTCGATGATGCGGCCGTCCGGACGGGTCCGCTCGAAGCGCATTTCCCGTTGGGCATCTTCGACGCCGCGGCTCAGCTCAGTCTCGAGGTCGCTTGAGCCGAACTCGCCGCGCTGCGCGAGATAGCGAAAATATTCGGAAATGGTCGGCCGCCCCGCCAAAACATCATCGGGGAGGTCCATGATTCGCTGAAAGTTCATGTTCCAGGCAGCGAGGCGCAGCCCGGCATCAAACATCGCGACACCGTCACCCATGTTGTCGAACGTTACGCGCAACTCGGCTTGGTGCTGGCGGATCTCGGCGAGCAGCCGCGTGTTCTCGATCGCGATCACCGCCTGTGCGGCAAAGTTTTGGAGCAGCGCGATCTGCCTTTCGCCGAATGGTCGGACCTCCTGACGATAAACGGCAAGCGCGCCGAGCAGGGCATCGTCCCGGCGCAACGGCATGACCAGAACGGTCCGGATGCCGCCGAGCTCGACGGCAGCGCGCACCACGGGGTCATCACCTGCCTGTTGGGCAATCTCGGCGAGGTCGAGTGTGTGAAGATGCTCACCGGTCAGGAGCCGGCCCAGGCCGTTTTGTGGGGTGGGCCGTATCGGCTTCCGCACGATTTCCGCATAGGCGGGCGGAACGCCGCGGAGCGCCGCCGCTTGGAACATCTCGCCGTCATAGGTCAACAGCAGGCCGAAGCTCGCTTCGCACAGGCGAGTGGCCTTTTCGAGCATGGCGTCGAATACAGGCCCGAGTTCCCCCGGCGAGCTGTTGATGACCCCCAGCACCTCGGCGATCGCCCGTTGCTGGTCTAGCGACTCGCGCAATTCCTGGGTCGTATCGCGGAACACCGCGAGCGTACGCGCCATCGCGCCTATTTCGTCGGGACCCGGCGCGGGGATGTCGACGGCGGTATTGCCGGTGTTGAGACCGTCCATCGCAACGACCAGGCGACGGAGCGGCAATGCGATCGAACGCAGCACGAAAAACGTCAGCAACGCACCGACCAGCACTGTAGCGATCGTGACGATCTGCGACAGCCGCGTCGCGACGGCCGCCTCGGCGACGACGCGATCGCGGGCGGCGACGGCCTCCTGAGTCAGCTCGGCGACAATCGAACCGAGCAGCTTGTCCACCGCGACGCTGTGCTGACGTGCCTGGGCCAGCAGCGTATTGCCGATCACCCGCCGATCGGCTGTGTACTCGTCGACGGCCTTGGCAGCGAGCTCGTCATATTGCGTCAGTTCATTGCGAACCGCTGCAATGCGCACCGGTTTGCGCGGCGCCAACTCGTCGAGATAGTGCTGCATGCGGGCATGCGCCGCCTTCGCGTTGGCCTCCGGTAGCGTCAACAGACTGACCGCAAGATCGGTCATCCAGTATCGTACCTCGCCAAACGCGATCTGGGCGTTGTTTGCCTGCTCAATCGTTTTCAGCAACTCGGCCGCTTCCACCATCCCGGCGGAGTTGCTCGCGAGCTTCCGCGTCAGATAGAGGTTGGTTGCAACCAGGATGATTAGCAGCGCGCTCGACAGCAGGGTCAGCCGGCCGCGAATTGTCATCCGGCCAAGAAGCCCTGTTCTCCGCTGCGGCGCCCGCTTGGCGCCCGAAAACCTGACAGCCCTCCCGCTGTTCGGTACCGCTGCAGCGGCGGGATCGGGATATGGCGGCGACAGCGTCATTCAGGCCTGCGCTCAGCGATACAGCGTAATGCTGATGACACCGCCGAGATCGTCCTGCTTGGCGCCCTCCTTGGGATAGCCGGTGATATCCATTTCGCCCTTTGGCGTGCCGTGGCAGGTCAGGCAGGAGGCGGCATAATACTCCGGGACCATGACCCGATACGCCGGCCGTCCCTTGGCGTCGGTCATTTCCGAGTAGGGCTGGCCCCGCGGCCAAGCAGGTTCGATCAGCTTGGTCTTGATGATCTTCTCTTCAAAACTGTCCGGACGCGCCTTGCGGTTGCGCACCAGCTCCGGCGGCGCGGTGACCTTCAGCTCCGCTTCGCCATTGGCCAGCCGGGCGAAAGACTCGGCGACCAGGCGCCCGAAGACCGCCGGAATGAAAGCCTTAAACCCGATCCCCTTGGCGTTGATCGTCGTCTGATTGGCATCCATGACTTCGCTGATCGCACCCATCATCGCGCGCAACAGCCGGCCGTGGCGCGAAGCGGGATCGACCGTCATCGGATCGATGCCGGTATCCTTTTTATAGGTCTCGACCGCCTGGTCGAGCACGACCTTGGCGCTCAGCCCTTTATCGCCGATTTCCGGGTCGTTGATCCGCCCTTGATTGTTGGAGATGATCGCGCGCGCATCGCGCAGCATCTCGGCAAGACTTTGCGCGATCGTCGCATCCTCCTCGGCTGTTTTCTGCTGGGCGAACGCCACCATCGAACTCATGCCGACCAGCAGCAGCCAGAAGAGCCCGAAGGCGAGCCGGTATCGCGACGAGAAACGCCGTCTAAGAATTCGACTGTCACCCATTCGCATCCCCCTACACATCCAAATGTGCACGGTTGTCCTTGGCGGTGCAACATATGCCCCCGGTTAAGAAATCGGCCTCAGCACGGGTAAACCGATCAGACGCCCAGATAGCGATGCTGGAGCTCGGAGGCCGCCGCCAGCTCGGCGGAGCTGCCGGACCACACGGTGCGGCCTTTTTCGAGGATGTAGTGGCGGTTGGCGAGACGCAGCAACGGCGTGATGTTCTTGTCGACTAAGAGGATCGCCTGGCCGCCGGCCTTCAGGCGCGCCAGCACCCGCCAGATCTCGTCCCGGATGCGGGGCGCCAGGCCCTCGGTTGCTTCGTCGAGCAGCAACAGGCGCGGATTCGTCATCAGCGCGCGGCCGACCGCCAGCATCTGCTGTTCGCCGCCCGACAACAGCGCCCCAAGGCTGCCGAGGCGCTCGCGCAGCGCGGGAAACAGGTCCAGCACGGTGTCGAGCGTCCACTGGCCGTGCTTCTCCGAATCGGCGGCCGTCGCGACCAAATTCTCGCGCACGGTCAGGTTCGGGAAAATCTGCCGCCCCTCCGGCACCAGGCCAAGGCCGAGCCGGGCGATGCGGTAGGCTGGCAGGTGATGGATCGGCGCGCCGCCGAATCGGACCGTGCCGCCCTGCGCGCGCAGGATGCCCATGATCGTCGACAATGTCGTCGTTTTGCCCATGCCATTGCGGCCGAGCAGGGTCACGACTTCGCCGGCCCCGACAGCGAGCTCGACCCCGAACAGCACTCGGCCGTCGCCATAGCCGGCTTCGAGCCCGACAACCTCTAACATCCCGGTTCCTCGTCGCCGAGATAGGCGCGGCGCACCTCGGGATCGGCGCGGATCGCCTCGGGGGCGCCGCTCGCGATGACCCGGCCGTAGACCATCACTGTGATGCGGTCGGCGAGCGCGAACACCGCGTCCATATCATGCTCCACCAGCACGACCGAGAACCGGCTCTTGAGCCCGGCGAGCAGGCGCACCATTGCGGCAGATTCCTCAGCACCCATCCCGGCCGTCGGTTCATCGAGCAGCAACAGCCGCGGCCCGGTCGCCAGCACCATCGCGAGTTCGAGGGCGCGTTTCTCGCCATGCGACAGCGAGCCGGCCGGCAGATCGGCGCGTTCGCCGAGCCCGACATCGCGCAGCATCGCGCGCGCCGGCTCGCGCAATTGCGCCTCACGCTCGGCGGGCCGCCAGAAGCGGAAGCTGTGCCCGGCGCGCGCCTGCACCGCCAACGCGACATTTTCGAGCGCGGTGAACTCGCGGAAGATGCTGGTGACCTGAAACGCGCGTGCGATGCCGAGCGCGGCGCGACGCACCGGCCCAAATCGCGAGATATCGGCGCCGGCGAAGCGAATGCTGCCGGCATCCGGCTTCAGTTCGCCCGAAAGCTCGCTGATCAGCGTTGTCTTGCCGGCACCGTTCGGGCCGATGACGGCATGGATTTCACCGGGTGCGACCGAGAGCGATACATCGCCGGTCGCGACGATGCCGCCAAAGCGCTTGGTCAGCCCGCTGGTTTCGAGCACCGGCTCAGCCACGCCGGCGCGCTCCCATCGCGAAGAGCCCGTACAAACCGGTCTTCGAGAACAGCACGACCAGGATCAGGATCGGGCCGAGCACCGCCTGCCAGTGCTCGGTCAACCGCGACAACACGCTCTCAAGGATCAGGTAGGCGGCCGCGCCGAACACCGGCCCGATCAGCGAGCCGAGACCGCCGAGGATTACCATCATCAGGATCTCGCCCGAGCGCGTCCAATGCATGATCGATGGCGATACGAACAGCGTCAGATTGGCGAAGAGGGCACCCGCGACGCCGCAGATCGCGCCGGCCATCACGAAGGCGGCCAGCTTGTAACGGAAAGTCGGGAATCCGAGCGCGATCATCCGGCGCTCGTTGGACTTGACGCCTTGCAGCAGGACACCGAAGCGCGATCGGACGATACGGCTCCCGAGAAACAAAAACACCAGCAGCAACGCGAACACGAAATAGTAGAAGACCACCGGATCCTTGAGATCGAGCGCGGCGCCGAAATTGCTGTGCCGCGCGATGTTCAGCCCGTCATCCCCGCCATATTGATTGAGACTGACACCGAGGAAATACACCATCTGACTGAATGCCAGCGTGATCATGATGAAATAGACGCCGGACGTGCGCAGCGACACAAAGCCGATGACCAGCGCCGCGGCGGCCGCGGCGAAAAACGCGGTCGCGAAATGCGCGAAGCCGCCGGTGACGCCGTGGAAGCTCAGGATGCCGACGGCATAAGCGCCGATACCGAGATAAGCGGCGTGGCCAAAGCTGACGAGCCCGCCATAGCCGAGGATCAGGTCGAGGCTGACCGCGGCGATCGCGAACACCATGATGCGGGCGAACAAGCCGACATAGAACGGCGCGTCGGCGGCCATCGCGACCGGCGGAACCAGCGCGAGCAGCGCCAGCGCTATGATGGCGGCAACCCGCTTCGCATCCATCGGCGGCCCGATTATCAGCGACCCCTCGGCGGGAACAGACCCTGGGGGCGCACGAACAGCACCGCCGCCATCAGGACATAGATCAGCATCGAGGCGAGCGCCGGGCCGAATTTCGCGGCGGCCGCACTGCTGGAGAAAACTGTCAAGAGCGGGCGCAAAAATGCGCGCCCGACGGCATCGACCACTCCGACCAGCAAACCTGCAATGAAGGCGCCGCGGATCGAGCCGATGCCGCCGATCACGATGACGACAAAGGCCAGGATTAAGACACTTTCGCCCATCCCGGATTCGACGGTGAAGATCGGCCCGGCCATGACCCCGGCCAGCGCCGCCAACGCGGCTCCCAATGCAAAAACCAGCGTGTAGAGCATCCTCACATTGACCCCGAGCGCGCCGAGCATGATTCGGTTGCTGGCGCCCGCGCGGATCAGCATGCCGATCCGGGTACGGACGATGAGCAGGTAAAGCAGCAGCGCGACCGTGAGCCCGACCGCGATGATCGCGAGCCGGTAGACCGGATAGGGGATGCCGGGCAGGATCTCGACCCGGCCGCTGAGGAAGTCTGGGACCCACGCATAGAGCGCGGTCGAGCCCCAGATGATCCGCACCATCTCGTTAAAGAACAGGATCAGGCCAAAGGTCGCGAGCACCTGGTCGAGGTGATCGCGCTCATAGAGCGTGCGAAACACGACGATCTCGATTGCGATGCCGACGATGACGGCAACGGCGAGCGCGGCGGCAAGGCCGAGGAGGAACGAGCCGGTCGCGGCGAAACTCGCCGCGGCGACATAGGCGCCGACCATGTAGAGCGAGCCATGCGCGAGATTGATCAAATTCATGATGCCGAAGATCAAGGTCAGCCCGGCCGCCATCAGGAACAGCATGACGCCAAACTGAACCCCGTTCAGCACCTGCTCGACGACGTAGATCATGAGTGCATGGGTCAGCGATGAGCGAGCCGCGTCGAAACCCCTCTCCCGCAATGCGGGAGAGGGCTATCTATTTCTTCATTTTGCATTCGCCGGCATAGGCGTCGGCATGATCCGCGAACACCACCTTCTCGATCTTGCGCACATACGAGCCGTCACTGTCTTTCTTGATCCGCAGCAGATAGAAATTCTCGATCGGGAAATGGTTGGTGTTGTATTTGAACTTGCCGCGTACCGACGGGAAATCGGCTTTTTCGAGCGCCTCGAT
>VAZR01000206.1 GCA_005888515.1 Alphaproteobacteria bacterium
TAGCGCTCGGGATGGCCGGTCTCGCTCTGGTATTTACGCGCGATCTTGATCGACAGCTCGACCGCCTCCGCGCCCGAATTGTTGAAGAACACGGTATCGGCAAAGCTGTTGGCGACGAGCCGTTCGGCGAGCTTCTGCTGGCCGGGGATCTGGAACAAATTCGAGCTGTGCCACAGCTTCTGCGCCTGCGCGGTCACCGCCTCGATCAGATGCGGATGGCAGTGGCCAAGCGAGGTGACGGCGATGCCGCTGGTGAAGTCGAGGAATTTGCGGCCGTCGCTAGCATAGAGATAGCAACCCTCGCCCCGTTCGACGGCGACGTCCCACCGGCCATAGGTCGGCATTACAGCTGTAATCACGGCAACTCTCCTGTGCGATGAATGGCGGAAATAGCGAGAAGCGGCGCGAGCCTTATCGTCGTCGCCGTTCCGCCCGCGGCGCGATCGCTCGCACCGCCACCCAAGACCGGCTCACCGTGCCGGGATTGCGCATCATCGCCACTCCTCTTGCCGCGCCGGGCCGGTCACGCCGATCCAAGGGCATCGAGCAGGAAAGCGAGAGACTATGGGGATCCCCCGCCGGGCTGTCAACGAGCGCTAGCCCGTTTTCGCCGCCGCCGGCTCGGGGGCACGGTGGCCGCTGACTTCGGCCCCGTCGTGGGAATTGAGGCGCAGAAAGCCGAAGGCCGAGAACAACGGGATCAGCGCCACCAGCAAAAACACGATCCGGAAATCCTCGGTCGTTACCGGCTCGGAGCCGGCCACCATCGCCAACAAGGCGGCGCCGATCGCGACGCCGAACCCGCGCGCCAATTGCTGCACGACCCCGCCGACGCTGGTGCTGCGGCTCAGCATCGCGCGCGGCACATCGGCATAGCTGATCGTGTTGAGCGCGAGATACTGGATGCTGCGGATGCATCCGGACAGCAGCACCGCGACGACGATGATCCAGGCCGGCGTGCCGGCGTCCAGCAGCGCGTAACTGGCGGTGACCGCGCCGGACAGCAAGGCGCCGCCGACCAGCGTGCGGCGAAATCCCAGATAACGCAGCAGGAGGCGTGAGAAGGTCCGCACGAACATCGCGCCCAAGGTCGAGGAAAAGCTCAGCAGCCCGGCCTGCACCGGGCTCAGCCCGAACCCGACCTGAAACAGCAAGGGCAGCAGAAACGGCGTCGCGTCGAGCCCCATGCGGCAAATGCCGCCGGTCACCGTGCCGATGTTGAACGTCTTGATCTTCAAGAGATTGAGGTCGAGCACCGGCGACGGGCTCAGCCGCGCATGCCTCGCATAGGCGATCAATAACGCGAGTGCCAGCGGGAAGAAGGCGATCCCGGCAGCCGGCGCGATGATCGGCCGGCCGAGGTTTTCGATCGCGAATTCCAAAAGGAACAGGCCGAGCCCGGCGACCGCGAAGCCGGTCAGGTCGAAGCGCGCCGGCGCCGGGGCGCGGAAGTTCTCGAACAGCCACCATGCCAACACGCCGCCGAGCAGCCCGATCGGGATATTGAGAAAGAAAATCCAGCGCCACGAGGCATAACTGGTCAGCGCGCCGCCGACGATCGGCCCCACCATCGGCCCGATCATCGCCGGGATCGTCATCCAGTTCATCGCCGAGACGAGGCCGGCGCGCGGAAAGCTGCGCAGCAGAATAAGCCTGCCGACCGGCGTCATCATTGCGCCGCCAAAGCCTTGCACGATGCGCATCGCGATCAGCATCGGCAAATTCGTCGCGAGTCCGCACAATGCCGAGCCGCCGGCGAAGATCAGCACCGCCGCACAGAAAACGCGGCGTGCCCCGAGCCGGTCGGCGATCCAGCCGCTGACCGGGATGAACACCGCGAGGCTCAACAGATAGCTGGTGATCACTAGGTTGAGCCGCAGCGGGCTCTCGCCGAGGCTGTCGGCCATCGCCGGGATCGACACCGCGATCATCGTCGAATCGAGCCCCTCCATGAAGAAGGCGCAGCCGACGATCAGCGGAATGACGATGCGCAACCGCGGCTCGGCGGCGGTCGGCAGGACGGGGGCGGCTTCGCTCAACGCGGCGGTTTTCCGTAACCCGAGGGTGCAACGACGCTAGGGGCAAGCGTCTGCCCCGGTTATAGATTTACCGGGACGGTATAAGCCACAGGCATCGCCCGCGCACATGACAGACCGGACCAAAGCCGACATCGATCCGGCGCTGATCGAGAACTGGGCGCTGTACTATCTCGGCCGGTTCGCCAGCTCGGCCGAGAATCTGCGCCGGGTGTTGCGGCGCCGGGCGCGGCGTCGCGGCGGCGCCGAGGCCGCCCGCGCCGCCGATCCGCTGATCGATGCGCTGATCGCGCGCGTCGCGCGTTATCGGGAAAGCGGACTTCTTGACGATGCGGCCTACGCCGCCGCCCGGGCGCGCGGCCGGCTGGCGCGCGGCGAGCCGCTGCGCCGCATCGCCGCCGGGCTGGCCTCCAAGGGAGTCGACGCCGAGGACCGCGCCGCCGCCCTCGACGCTTTGCGCGAGACGGCGCCCGACCCCGATCTCGCCGCCGCCTGCGCGTTCGCGCGACGGCGGCGGCTCGGCCCCTATCGCCGCGGCCCGGCCGATCGCAACCGCGAACTCGGTTCCTTCGCCCGCGCCGGCTTTGGCCGGCGCGAAGCCGAGGCGGTATTGGGCTGCGCCGACCCGGAGGCCGTCGCGGCGCTGCTCGCCGGCGAGCGCTGCTGAATCGGGGCCGGCATTACGATGCCGGCTCGCGCTCCCGCATCAGCTTGGCCACGGCATGCGAGTCCGCGTCAGCGCGCTTTTCCAGCGCGGCGATGATGCGCGGCCGGTCCGCCGCCGGACGGTTCTGGCTCAGCTTGAACTTGCCCTCGAGCCGGCGGACCGCGATCTCGATCCCGGTGATGCCGTTCAGCATCGATTGCACATAAGGCTCGGGCAGCGCCTGTATATCCCACGGCGCCGGCTCGCGCCCCTCGTGCCGCTCCGACAGCCGCCGCACCAGCGCGCGCAACCAGATCGGATCGTCGATGCGCCGGGCCGGTCCATAGGCATGCACGGCGGCGTAATTCCAGGTCGGCACCGCGGGGCCTGCCTCGTACCAGCTCGGCGAGATGTAGGCGTGCGGGCCGGCAAAGATCGCCAGCGCCTCGCCGGCACTGTCGAGATCGGCCACCTGCGGGTTGGCGCGCGCGATATGGGCCTGCAGAAAAAGCTTGCCCTCGCGGCGTTCGGTGAGAAACGGGATCTGGCTGGCGATCAGCCCCGCGTTTCCATGTGTCACGAGCAGCCCGAAATCGTGCCGCTCGATATGCGCGAGCAGGATGTCCTCGCGGATTTCGGTGAAGGCGGGCGGCAGATAGACCACGGGCAAATCCTTGTAATTGCGGAGTTCTCAGCCGAGATGCTGAACCAACAGGCTGCCGAGCAGCGTGACCCCGCAGACCACCAATATCCCGCCCGACCCGCGGTTGATCCAGACCAGATGGTGCCGCTCAAACGACAGCCGCACCGCCCCGGCGCCAAAGCTCAGCGCCGCCCACCAGCACAGCGAACCGAGCCAAACTCCGAGGACCAGAATGGCGGCGCGCCCCAACGTCGCCTCCGCGCCGGTAAAGCCGATCCCGGCGAAAATCGCCAAGAACGCAAGGATCGTGATCGGGTTGGTGATGGTCAGCGCGAAAGTCGAGAGATAATCGGACAGGAGGTCTTCCGGGTCGCGCTGCGACTGGGTGCCGGCCAGCGGATCGGCGATGAAGGCGGTGATGCCGATATACAGCAGAAACGCACCGCCGCCGATCCGCAGCCAATCGCGATAATCGAGCAGCAAATCGGATATGACCGTCAGGCCGAACGCGGCGATGATGCCGAACACCGCATCGGCGGTTGCTGCGCCGAGACCCGACAGGAACCCGGCCATTTGGCCGTGAAAGATCGTGCGGCGGATGCACAGGACGCCGACCGGGCCGGCGGGAACGGCGATGATGATGCCGACCAGCACGCCCTTCAGCAATAAAGCCACCAGCATCCGAGCGCGCACCCGCCGTCAAATCGGCCGGCAGTGTCGGTTACCGATAATTGGGGCGCAACCGAAATGAGCCCAGGCTTCTTCGGGTTTGGCGGTCTAATCGGCTCGCGCGTTCAGCCGTCGTCCCGGCGAAGGCCGGGACCCACTTATCAATTGCTTCATCGTCGGATGAGTGGATCCCGGCTTTCGCCGGGACACGTAGTGAGAGTGCGACGATGTCAGCGCCAAGGCCGTCCGCTATCCGCGTCGGTGCATCCCGCCCGAATCGCGCTATGCTCGGCGCAACACGTGCGGCGAGAGGTCAGCGATGAGCGACAGCGAAACGGGCGACGCGTACCAGTTCGAATTCGTCTCGATCGATGGCGACAAGCTGCCGCTCGCGGAATGGCGCGGCCGCCCGGTGCTGGTCGTCAACACCGCGTCGTTTTGCGGCTACACGCCGCAATACCGCGATCTCGAGGCGTTGTGGCGGCGCTATCAGCCGCGCGGCCTCGTCGTGCTCGGCGTGCCGTCCAACGATTTCGGCGAGCAGGAGCCCGGCACGGCGTCCGAGATCAAGCAATTCTGCGAGACCAACTACCAGGTCGATTTCCCGTTAACCGAGCAATACCGGGTGGTCGGCGGCGCCGCCCATCCGTTCTATCGCTGGGTCGCCGCCCAGCTCGGCGAGGCCGGCGCGCCGCGCTGGAATTTCCACAAATACCTGGTCGGTCCCGAGGGCGAGCTGGCCGGCGCCTGGCCGTCGCAGGTCAAGCCGACCGACAGTGCAATCACGGCCGAGATCGAAGGAATGCTGCCGCCGGCGTAACCGCGTTCGCTGCCGCCGGCGGATCATCGCGATCCGCCCCAATTCTGGCGCAATCGGTTGCTTGCTATGATCATTGCCGATCGGTGACTTGCTGCGGCGTGGCATGCTTGAAATTCGTAATCTCGTCAAAAAATTCGGGCCGTTGACCGCCGTCGACGATGTGTCGTTCAGCGTGCCGGAGGGCGAGGTGCTGGGGTTTCTCGGGCCTAACGGCGCCGGCAAATCGACGACGATGAAGATGATCACCGGCTTCCTCGCGCCGACCAGCGGGACCGCGGTGATCTGCGGCCATGACATCGAGGCCGAGCCGCTCGCCGCAAAGCGCCGGATCGGCTATCTGCCCGAGGGCGCGCCGGCCTATCCCGACATGACCGCGGCCGAGTTCCTCGATTTCATCGCCCATATCCGCGGCTTTCATGGCATCGAGGCGCGCCGCCGCATCGCCTATATCGCCGAGCTGATCCATGTCGGCGACGTATTGCACCAGCCGATCGAGACCCTGTCGAAGGGTTATCGCCGCCGCGTCGGCGTGGCGCAGGCGCTGTTGCACGACCCGGCCGTCTTGATCCTCGACGAGCCGACCGACGGGCTCGACCCGAACCAGAAATACGAGATGCGCGGCATCATCCGGGATCTGAGCCCACACAAGGCGATCGTCATTTCGACGCATCTCCTCGAAGAGGTCGAGGCGGTGTGCAGCCGCGCGATCATCATTGCACACGGCCGCGTCCTGGCAGACGGCACCCCGGCGGAGCTGGCCGCCCGCTCGCGCTATCACAATGCGGTGCGCCTCGATCTCGCTTCGGATGAGGCGGCCGGGATCGCTGCCGAATTGCAGAAACTACCAGGGGTCGCTTCGGTCGAAGCAGCGGCCGATAGCGGCCAGGCGACCCTGTGGGTTTTCCCGCAAGGCGGCCAGCCGATCTCGGACGCGATCGTCAGGCTTGCGCGCACGCAGGGCTGGCCGGTTACCGGCCTCTACGTCGAGCGCGGCCATCTTGACGATGTCTTCCGCACGATCACCGCGCCCGACGCAACCGGCAATGCCCTTCGGGACGCCGCCTGAGCATGTTGAACATCAGCTGCAACTGCGTTGTGCGTGCTTCGAGACGCACTCTTTGAGCGCTCCTCAGCATGAGGTCGGATTATTGATGGCTCGGATTATTGATGGCATTGACGAAATTTCCTCATCCTGAGGAGCCGGCAAAGCCGGCGTCTCGGAGGACGCACCACCTTCCTCCAGCTTCATTCCCCGCATATCGCAATCGATGACCCGCACCTCCGCCATCTTCCGCCGCGAGCTGTCGGGCTATTTCACGACGCCGCTCGCCTATGTGTTCATCGTGATCTTTCTCGTGCTGGCCGGCGTGCTGGCGTTTTTCGTCGGCAATTTCTTCGACCGCGGTCAGGCCGATCTGCAATCCTTCTTTGTCTTCCACCCGTGGCTCTATCTCGTGCTGATCCCAGCTCTGTCGATGCGGTTATGGGCCGAGGAGCGCAAGAGCGGCACGATCGAATTGTTCCTGACCCTGCCGATCCGGCTCTCCGAGGCCGTCATCGGCAAGTTCCTCGCCGCCTGGTGCTTTGCCGGGATCGCGCTGCTGCTGACCTTCCCGTTCTGGATTACGGTCAATGTATTGGGCGATCCCGATAACGGCATGATCCTCGCCGGCTATCTCGCGAGCTGGCTGATGGCCGGCGCGGTATTGGCGATCGGCGCGGCGGTCTCAGCGGGCACCAAAAATCAGGTCATCGCCTTTGTCGTCACCGCGGCGCTGGTCTTCGTGCTGGCGGTCGCCGGCACGCCGACGGTGCTGGGGCTGTTGCAAGGTTGGGCGCCAAGCAGCGTGATCCGCGCTGTGGCCGGCGCCAGCCTGTTCGGTCATTTCACCGCGATCACCCGCGGTGTCGTCGATCTGCGAGACCTCGTCTATTTTCTCTCGATCATGGTCGCGTTTCTCGCCGCCAACGCCATCATCATCGACCTGAAGAAAGCCGATTGAGATGGCGTTCTCGGGCCTGGCCACGTCACGCAGCTCGCGCGCCTGGATCGCGCTGATCTGCATCGGGTTGATGCTGGTCGCGATCAACATCATCGCCGGCCGCTTGTTCACCGCCCGTCTCGACCTGACCGGCGAGCGCCTCTACACCTTGTCGCGCGGCACTCGCCAGACCTTGGCCCGGATCGACGAGCCGATCACCTTGCGCTTCTACTATTCGACCCGGCTCGGCGACTCCGTCCCGTCATATGGCGTCTATGCGCAACGCGTGCGCGAACTGCTTGCCGAATATGTCGCAGCGGCGAAAGGCAAGCTGCGCCTCGAAATCCATAACCCGCAGCCCTTTTCCGATGTCGAGGATCGGGCCATCGCCTTCGGACTGCAGGCCGTGCCGCTCGACCAGCAGGGCGAGCAGGTGTTTTTCGGTCTCGCCGGCACCAACTCGACCGACGACCAGCAGGTCATCGCCTTCTTCGCGCCCGACCGCGAGCGCCTGCTCGAATATGATCTGACCCGCCTCATCCACAACCTTGCGGTGCCAAAGCGCACCACCGTGGGGCTCATCAGCAGCCTGCCGCTCGAAGGCGATATGATGGCGGTGATGCGCGGCCGGGCGGTCCGGCCGTTAGCGATCATCGACCAGCTGCGCCAGACCGCCCGTATCGAAACAATCGGCGCCGATCTCGACGCGGTGCCGTCCGACATCGACGTGTTGATGCTGGTGCACCCGCAAAACCTGCCGGACAAGACCCTGTTCGCGATCGACCAGTTCGTGCTGAAGGGCGGCAAGGCGCTAGTCTTTGTCGACCCCTATTCCGAGCTTCAGGCCGGAGAGCGCACCCGCCCCGGGGCGCCGGCCGACAGCGATCTCGAACCCTTGTTCAAGAAATGGGGGGTGCGGCTGTTGCCGAACACCGTCGCCGGCGACCGCCGCGATGCGATGCGGGTCGCGATATCGGGGGGAGGGGGCCGCGCGCAGGCGCTCGACTACATCGCCTGGCTCAATTTGAGCGGCGAGACGATCAACCCTGACGATGTGATCACCGCCGATCTGAAACTGCTGGCGATGCGTACGGCCGGCATCCGCGAACCGGTGGACGGCGCGGCGACAAAACTCGAGCCATTGGTCACGACATCTCCGGATTCGACAAAGATACCGGTCGACAAGGTCGCGCCGCTGCCCGATGTCGCCGGGCTGCTGACCGGCTTCAAATCCGACGATACCCGCTACACGCTCGCCGCCCGGATCAGCGGTCCGGTCGAAACTGCGTTTCCCGACGGTCCGCCGAAACCTGCGGCGGCTAAACCCGGCGAGCAGTCGAAGCCGGGCGACGAGCCGAAACCGGCTGAGGCCACTACGCCCCCGCCCGATTTCCTGCACCAATCGGTACAGCCGATCAATGTCGTCGTCGTTGCCGACACCGACATGCTCGATGACCGGTTCTGGGCCGACACCCGCGATTTCTTCGGCCGGCGGGTCGTCGTGCCGTTCGCCAACAACGCCGATTTCGTCGCCAACGCGATTGAGGTATTGGCCGGCGGCGAGGATCTGATCGATCTGCGCAGCCGCGGCAGCTCGGCGCGGCCTTTTACGGTCGTCGCGGAGATCCAGCGCGCCGCCGACGAGCGCTACGCCGCCGAGCAGCGGGCATTGCAGGACAAGCTCAAGCAGACGCAGCAGAAATTGCGTGAGCTGACCGGCAACGACCCGGCCAATCCGGCATCCTTGTCACCCGAACAGGCCCGCACGATCGACGAGTTCCGCGCCGAGATGGTTGCGACCCGCCAGCAATTGCGCGCGGTGCAGGCGGCGCTACGCCACGATATCGAATGGCTGAAAGCCATCCTCGAATTCTGCGATATAGCGCTGGTGCCGATCCTGGTCGCGGTCGCGGCGATGCTGCTCGGCGCGCTGCGCTTGCGCCGTCGCCACCGCCGTCAGACCCAGCCGGCGCTGGCGTGAGGGCGAGCGGAATGCGAAACCGCGGTTTCACCCTGCTTCTTGCCGCGACGGTGGTCCTGGTCGCGGTTGCGATTTACGCTCTCGCCATTGGCGAGCGCGCGGCAAGCCCGGCGCTTGCCGGCGAGCGCGCCCTGCCGGGGCTCGCCGCGAAACTCGGCGAGCTCGCCTGGGTACGCCTGTCGCACGGCACGACGAAGATCGATTTCGCCGCGATCGGCACCCGCTGGGCGGTCGTCGAAAAGGGCAATTACCCCGCCGCGCCCGGCAAACTGCGGCAGCTTCTTCTGGGCCTTGCCGACCTGACCCTGATCGAACCGAAAACCGAGCGCCCCGACCTGTTTGCGCGGCTCGATCTCGACGACCCGGCCAACGGCAAATCCACCGACGTCAAACTGAACGACCGCACCGGTCAGACCGTCGCCGAATTGATCGTCGGCCGACGCCGCACCGACCGGCTCGGCACCGGCAACGACGCCGTGTACGTCCGCAAGCCCGGCAATGACCGCGCCTGGCTGGCGCGCGGCTCGCTCGATGTATCGGGCGAGGTGATCGATTGGCTCGATCGCCGTATTCTCGACATCCCCACCGTGCGAATTGCCTCGGTCAAGCTCA
>VAZR01000207.1 GCA_005888515.1 Alphaproteobacteria bacterium
CGTAGAGCGCGGCGGTCGTCCGGGCGCGCGCTCGCGCGACGACAATCTGGCTGCGGATCGCGGCGGTGAGATTGCTGACGATCACCGCAACGACGAAAAAAACGAACAGCGCGACGGCGTTGTCCGGGTCCGCGATGGTAAAGGTATAGATCGGCGGGATCAGAAAAAAATTGAAGGCCAGCACGCTGAGAACGCAGGCGAACAGCGAAGGCAGCAAGCCCCAGACGATCGCCGAGGCGAGGATGGCCAGCAGAAAGACCAGCAGCACGCTCTGGAGACCGATAAACCGCTCGATCAGAACACCACAGGCCAGGATTACGGCGACCGCTGCGGTGCTGCCGATATAGGGAAGCACGCGGAAGGCGTTGGCCCGGATTGGGTCGGCGCCGAGGAAAGAGGCGATGCGCTCGCGATTATCGACACCCGCTCCATCGAGGAATGCCGGGCCATGAAGCACCGTGTCGCGTTCTGTCGGGTCGTCGTTCAATCGGTGACCTCGGTCGGCCAGCGGAAAGACCTAGAACCTCTGTAAAATGCGGTCCAACCCGGAAGTTCGGCCGACCATGAAGCTACCAGCGTCGCCGCGCGGCAAGGGCTTTCTCCTCCAAGACCATTCCCTCCAAAAATTTCGATCGCCCTGATCTTTACGTCGCCTTTACGTAAACGGCGGCGAATGCCCCTCGAATTTTTATTTGCCCATAGGCACCTCACGCCCCGCGACGCGGCTTTCACCCTGAATGTCCGCGTGATTGTCCCTGGGGCATCGCCATTGACCACGACAAGTTCGGTGGGGTGGAAGCCGGCGGAGGGAACCGCCGACCGCACTCTGATGCTCGCCGCGCTCGGCGTTGTTTACGGCGATATCGGCACCTCCCCGCTCTATACGATCCGGCAATCGTTGCTGGCTTTTGGGGAAACCAGCGAGGCCGCGATTTTCGGGGTGTTATCGCTGATCTTCTGGTCGTTGGTGCTGGTTGTCACGGTGAAATACGTCGTCTTTATCATGCGCGCCGACAATCGCGGCGAAGGCGGGCTGCTCGCGCTGACCGCACTGGTGCTGCGTACGACCAGCCGCGACCGCAAGCGTTATTTATGGATCATGGGCGCCGGGCTGGTCGGCGCGGCGTTGTTTTATGGCGATGGCGTCATCACGCCGGCAATCTCGGTGCTGAGCGCGGTCGAAGGGCTGAAGGTCGCGACACCGCTGTTCGAACCTTACGTCATTCCGATTTCGCTGGTGCTGCTGTTCGTTCTTTTTCTGGTGCAGCGCCGCGGCACGGCCGCTGTGGGCGGGCTGTTCGGCCCCGTAATGCTGGTCTGGTTCGCCGTATTGGCGCTGCTCGGGATCTGGGGCATCGCGCAGCAGCCGCGGATCCTACTGGCGCTGAACCCGGTATACAGCATCGAAGTATTGGCCGCTGCCCCAGGGCGCGGCTTCATCATGCTCGGGGCGGTGTTTCTCGCCGTCACCGGCACCGAGACGCTTTATGCCGATATGGGCCATTTCGGCCGCCGCGCGTTGCGCCGGGCTTGGCTGGCGCTCGTCTTTCCCGCCTTGGTATTGAATTATTTCGGCCAAGGGGCGGTGCTGCTCGGCAATCCGGCTGCGCTCGAAAACCCGTTCTACAAGCTGAGCCCCGAATGGGGTCTCTACCCGCTGGTGGTTCTGGCCTCGATCGCGACGATCATCGCTTCGCAAGCGGTCATTTCGGGCGCTTTTTCAATTACGCGCCAGGCGATCCAGCTCGGCTATCTGCCACGGCTCGAAGTACGGCACACCTCGGAAACCGAGATCGGCCAGGTATACGTACCGCCGATCAACTGGGGATTGCTCGTCGCGGTTGTCATTCTGGTGCTGATGTTCCAGACGTCCGACAATCTGGGCGCCGCCTACGGGATCGCGGTCAGCGGCATGATGGCGATCACCTCCGTGCTCGCCTTCCTCTACATGCGAAGCCGAGGCTGGAGCCGGGCGCTCGCGGTGCCGCTGTTCGGGTTTTTTGCTCTGGTTGATCTAACCTTCCTATCGGCGAACCTACTGAAGATCGCGGAGGGCGGCTGGTTCCCGATTGTTGTAGCAGCATTGGTCTTTGCGCTGATGGGGACGTGGTGGCGCGGCCGACGCCTGCTCGCGGAACAGCGCGCCCGCGACGCGATGCCGCTCGAACTGTTTGTCGGCAGCCTCAATCCGGAGCGGCCGGTCCGTGTGCCGGGGACAGCGATCTTCATGACTCGCGATCTGACGCAGGTCCCTGTCGCCTTGCTTCACGCCTTGAAGCACTATAAGGCGCTGCACGAGCGCGTTGTGATGATGCAGGTCGAGACCGAGGACGTGCCGCACGTGCCGGCCGAACGGCGCCTCGAAATCAAAGAAGTCGGCAAGGGCTTTTATACGATGCTGGTGCGCTACGGCTTCATGGACGAGCCGAACGTTATGCGGGCGCTGGCCCAGTGCCGGGTTCAGCATTTCCGCATCAACCTGATGGAGACATCGTTCTTCATCGGCCGCGAGAAGTTGCGCCCTCGCCCGCGGCGTACCGCGGTGTTTCGCTGGCGCGACCGGCTGTTCATCTTCCTGACGAACCTCGCGCTTGATGCGACGGAATTTTTCCGGATCCCGTCCAACCGGGTGGTCGAGCTCGGGGGACAGGTCGAAATTTAAACGTGGGGCCGCCGCCCCTATACGATCGCCTGCACAAAAAGCAGCACCAGGGCGGACCAGAAAAACATCCCGATGACATCGACCGCGATCTCCGACGCGATCCAGCTGATCTCGAGCGCGACATCGATCGCATCTACCGCGTCAGTACGGTCACGACGGGGCTGCAAAACGGAGATCATTTCGATCCACGAGTCAAAGGTCACGTCCAGACCGCGCATGACGGTCCGCATTAGGATGTGGATGGCGGAAGCATTAAGGATCGAGAGGGATCCGGCTCTCGCGCCGTAAGGACGTCATAAAGGCGCCCTAACCGCGCCCGCTCCGGGCGCCGAAAGCCTCCTTCGCAAGATTTGTTGGACGCGAGCCCGGTCTTGTGGGCAATCTCCGGTCGCCCTACATGGGCGCCGTTTACCTTTTTCGGATCGGGGCCGGATCGTATCGACCGCTGGTCGGTTTTCTCCAATATGCCGCAGCCAAAACCTGAGCAGTGGCGACGCGGCACATCGGCAAGGCAGGCTGCGATGGCAGTCGTTCCGCTCCCAATGACATGCGCTCTACCGCGATCGCACGGGGCTGATTGGGCCGTCGGCCCTCTGCCCCGCTAACCGGGCCGGTTTCGACGCATGCCGGATACGACAGCACCGCCGACCGCCGCCGCGCAAACAATTCCGGCTCACGGCACGACTGCCCGCCAGAACCTGACGATCGCGGCGCTGGGCGTCGTCTATGGCGACATCGGCACCTCGCCGCTCTATGCCATCAAGCAATGCTTCCATGACGGGACTGCCGTTACCACGCCACGGGTGTTCGGGGTTCTGTCGCTGATCGTCTGGGCACTGACGATCGTCGTGACGGTCAAGTACGTCATCGTGCTTATGCGCGCCGACAATCGCGGCGAAGGCGGCATCTTCGCGTTGACCGTTCTGGCATTGCGCGCGACCACGGGCCGAAAAAATCGATGGATCATGTTTGCCGGTCTGATCGGCGGATCCCTGTTCTTTGGCGATAGCGTGCTCACGCCGGCAATCTCGGTGATCAGCGCGGTCGAGGGTCTGGAGGTCAAGGCGCCGGAACTGCAGCCTTTCGTCTTGCCGTTGACGGTGATCCTGCTGGTCGCGCTGTTTGTTGCGCAGCGGCGCGGCACGGGCCGCGTCGGCGGGTTTTTCGGCCCGGTCATCATCGTCTGGTTCACGACGCTCGGTCTGTTGGGTCTCGCCGAGATCGTCCGGCAGCCGGGGATCCTCGAGGCAGTCAACCCGCTCTACGGGATTGAGCTGATCCTCAGCGACCCTGGCTCGGGCTTTATTCTGCTCGGCTCCGTCGTTCTCGCGGTCACTGGCGCCGAGGCGCTCTATGCCGATATGGGGCATTTCGGGCGGCCGCCGATCCGTCGCGGCTGGCTGCGCTTTGTCTTTCCCTGCCTGTTGCTGAACTACTTCGGGCAGGGCGCGCTGCTGCTCGCCAACCCCGACGCGCTGCAAAACCCGTTTTATCGGCTTGCTCCAGACTGGGCGGTGTACCCGCTCGTCGTGCTCGCCTCGGCGGCAACCGTGATCGCCTCGCAGGCCGTGATCTCCGGCGCCTTCTCGCTGACCCGGCAGGCCGTGCAATTAGGCTATCTGCCGCGCATGCAGGTGCAGCACACCTCGGAGCATGAGATGGGGCAGGTGTTCGTGCCCGAGGTGAATACCATCCTGCTATTGGCGGTCGTGGCGACGGTGATCGGCTTCCAGTCGTCCAACGCGCTCGGTTCGGCCTATGGCATCGCGGTCACCGGCACGATGACGGTCGATACGATCCTCGGCTTTACCTACCTGTCCCTGGGGGCAAAGTGGCCGTTATGGCTGCTGATCCCGCTGTTCGGGTTGTTTGCGATTGTCGACCTCTCGTTTTTCGGGGCCAATCTGCTGAAAGTCGCCGAGGGCGGCTGGTTTCCCATCGTCGTCGCCAGTTTTGCCTTCGCGGTGATGGGGACGTGGTGGCGCGGCCGCCGGCTGCTCGCGGAACAGCGCGCTCGGGACGCCATGCCGCTCGATCTGTTTGTCGGCAATCTCAACCCGGAGCGGCCAGTACGGGTGCCGGGGACGGCGATCTTCATGACCCGCGACCTGACGCAAGTCCCCGTCGCGCTGCTGCATGCCTTGAAGCACTACAAGGCGCTGCACGAGCGCGTCGTGATGATGCAGGTCGATACCGAGGGTGTACCGCATGTGCCGGCCGAACGACGCCTCGAAATCAACGAAGTCGGCAAGGGCTTTCATACGATGCGGGTGCGCTACGGCTTCATGGACGAGCCGAACGTCATGCGGGCGCTGGCGCAGTGCCGGGTCCAGCATTTCCACATTAATCTGATGGAAACCTCGTTCTTCATCGGCCGCGAGAAGCTGCGCCCCCGGCCGCGCCGCACCGCCGTGTTTCGCTGGCGCGACCGGCTGTTCATATTCCTGACAAACCTCGCGCTTGACGCGACCGAGTTCTTCCGCATCCCGCCCAACCGCGTGGTCGAACTCGGCGGGCAAGTCGAAATCTGACCCTCCCCGTTATCCGACCGCACCGCTAGCATCGCGGCGCAGCACCTGCCCTGGCGTGGCGCCGGTGTGCTTGGCGTTATCGACGACAACGATGCCGTTAATGATAACCGTGGTGCGCGCCCCGGTCGGATAGCGGTGCGGATCGGCATAGGTCGCCTGGTCACGAAAATCGGCCGGATCGAAGATGGCGACATCGGCCCGATATCCCTCGGCGAGCAGGCCGCGGTCGCGCAATTTCAAAGCGCGCGCCGAGCCGCCGGTCATCTTGTGGATCGCTTGCTCCAACGGCAGCAGCCGCTCCTGATGCACGTAGCGGCCGATAATGCGCGGGAAGGTGCCGTAGAAGCGCGGGTGCGGCATGCCCTGGCTGACCGTTCCGTAATCGGCAACGCAATTGCCATCCGAGCCGACCAGCGCCTTCGGCGAGCGCACGATCGTGCGGATGTCGTCTTCGGAAATCGAAGTGATCAGCACCCGCGTCGCACCGTTATCGGCGATCAGGTGATCGCAGACCTGATCGATCGGATCGACGCCGCGCTCGGCAGCGAGCGCGGCGACGGTCTTGCCGGCGGTTTGCGGCAGCTTCGGTGAGATCGAGATCTGCACCGCCTCCCATGACGGAATGCGGCCCCAATTGTTGAGCCCGTGATCGGCGATCTCCGCCTCAATGCGCCCCCGCGTCTCGGGCAAGGCGAGCCGTGCGAGCATCGCCTCATTGCCGCCGATCTGCACCCAGGGCGGCAGCAGGTTCTTCAGCGGGTTGGCGCCGGCGGCGTAGGGATAGGCGTCGCAATCGATGTCGCAGCCCTCGGCCCGCGCCTGTTCGATGCGATCGAGGATCTGCGCCGCCTTGCCCCAATTGTCGACCCCCGAGCATTTCAAATGCACGATCTCGACATGGATCGGATAAGCACGCGCCACCGCGATCGCCTCCTCGATCGCCTCGAGCACCTTGTTTGACTCGTCGCGGATGTGCGTGAAATAGGCGGCCTTGTGCCGCGCAACGACAGCGCACAGCGCCATGATTTCGGCGGTCTGAGCAAAGCTGCCGGGCGGGGTGAACAGGCCGGTCGACAGGCCAAGCGCGCCGGCGCCCAGACCCTCGTCCAGCAACGCGCAGATCTGGTCAAGCTCGGCCGCGGTCGGCGCACGGTCTTCCAAACCCATGACCATCAGGCGCAATGTGTTGTGCCCGACCAGCATCCCGGCATTGACCGCGACGGCCGGGAAGGTGTCGAGGTAATCCGGAAAGCTTGTTTCGCGGAACGGCAGCCACGGAGCACCGCCGCTGAGGTAATCCGCAAGGAGCTGCGTCTTGCCCGGCAGGACCGGCGCGACCGAAAACCCGCAATGGCCGATGATCTCCGTGGTCACGCCCTGCCTGACCTTGCTTTCGGCCTTGGGGTTGATCGGCAGGGTAAAATCGGAATGGGTCTTGATATCGATAAAGCCCGGTGTGACCGCCAGCCCGGCCGCGTCGATGACCCGCTCTGCCGCGCCTGCGAGCGCGGGCCCCAGCTCAGCGATACGACCGCCGGCGATCGCCAGATCGGCAGGTTTGCCCGGTTTTCCGCTGCCGTCGTAGAGCGTGCCGCCGCGGATCAGAATGTCCCATTGCGCCATGCAAACCCCCATTCACCGTCATCCCGGCGAAAGCCGGGATCCATGGTGCCGCAAATCCCGGCGGATTACGGCTATATTCTCCAGTCGCTGCATGCCGCGTCTATTGTCATGCGTCGTGCCGCTGAGGGGTGGGCCCTGGCCTTCGCCGGACGGGCCTGGCCGGCCGCTCCTGTCGGCGTTTCTCGACGAGATCGCGCGGCGGCCATCCTTTGCCGCCACCCGACAGCCAGAAATCGAGCTGTAGCGATCCGCGTTACTCGCTCGTGACGATGTCCATCTGACCGGCCGGGATGCGGCCCTGCACGTGAATGATTGCGTAGCGCGAGTTCTGCCGGGTGACTTGGTAATACGGCAATTCGCCGCCGATGAAGGTCACGTCAATCCGGCCGTATTGCGTCGGCCGATCGAAGGCGACGACGATAAGCCAGCTCCAGCTGACATCGGTCAGCTGTTTCAGCATCTGATCCGGCGGCTTTCCGGTTTTGTCCTCGGCGGGGGGCGTGTAGTTGATCGAATTTCGGAAGGCATACCAATCGGCGACATTGGTTTCTCCCGAGCCAGTCGGGTACTCGTCGCCGGCCGGGAACTGCAGCGACAAGCGGCTCTCGACATAGCGTGTCTCGGGTGCCGTTGTCTCCACGGCCGCTGTCGGTTGGGCGGGCGCCGCCAACACGGCAGCCGGCCGATGAACGCGGTCGGCCACGACGAGCCCGATCGCGAGCCCGAGCAGCAGGACCACCCCGGCGATGCCGAGTGCCGGCTCAGTCATGGCATCCCCCGCCCGGCCGCGACGCCGCAAGATCCGAATCTGCCTAAAGCCGTCATTAACCGGTCTCGGGCATAATCTGTCGCCATGACCGCTCGCAGCGCCGCAGCCGGCGTCGTGAACCGAACCAAATGGATGCGCCTTTCGGTGCGGGATCTCGGCGATGTCATTCGCTGGGCCGGAGCACAGAATGCGCGCGAAATTAGCGAGTTCCGATACCGCGTGGTTAACGGCCGCGAAATGGTATCGTTTCGCCTAGTACCGCGCTATGCGATCGATATTGGCGCCCGCGAAATCATTGTTTTGGCATATGCGCAGATCATTGGTTGGCGGGCCCGGATGGGCAATCTGCGGCGAATCGCCGTCGCTGCCGTGCAGCGGGCGAAGCGGCAGCTGAGTCTTGTTGCCGTGACGCCGCCGCCAGCGGCATCGTTGCCGCCGCATCGGATTGCTCTGCTACGGCCGTTCTCGGCAGCAAGCCAGCCTGCGCGACCCTCTAGCTAGCGACCGCGCCGAAGCCGCCGCGGCCGCCGTAGGGCAGGCACGATACCGATCGGCGGCTCCGGGGCGGAAGGCCGAGCCGGTAAGTCTACAGACAGCGCCCGGTGTTCCTCCTCCAGCACCGTCATCTTTCGCTGCAGCGCATTCGCTTCGTCGAATTTGAAAGCCGACATTGCCAGCTCGTATTGCGCCTGCAGCGCCGCAAGCTCCCGCTCAACGGCAGCCAGGGCACGTTGCTTCGCGAGCCGATCCACCGCACCGCCTCCCTGAGACTTGGCGGGATACCAGCGTGCCAGCCCGCGCGAGTCTCATATGGTCAAGCATGGCGGGAGCGCACCCGAAACACACAGAGAGCAGGATCCGGCGGTCCCCACGTCCCACTATGCTGCTGCACGCTGCGGGCTGCCGGCCGCAATGAAGTTACAGGACCTTCGCAGCTGAACAACCTAACCCAGGGGATCGCTTGCCGCGAGGGGCGTCCGAGGTGCTAACCTGCGGGTTACAGGCGCCCCGACGAAACAAGGCGCCGCCGCGGCACGGCGTCGACCGCTGGCCGCGCGAACACGGGAGGGACGGGTATGTGGCGTCACCTGCGGGGGCTCGCGGCCGCGAGCCCGTGGCTGCTGGCATTATGGGCTCTTTCAGGCTGGACGCCGGCGGCGGCGCAAAAATCGGGTGGCACCCTCAACATCTCGCATTTCGACAGCCCGGCGAGTGTATCGCTGCACGAGGAGGCGACCGCGGCGGCGGTACGCCCGATGATGGGCGTCTTCAACAATCTGGTCATGTACCGGCAGGATGTACCGCAAGCCAGCCTGCAATCGATCGTGCCCGATCTCGCGACCAGCTGGAATTGGAGCGAGGACGGCACTGAGCTGACTTTCACGCTGCGCCAGGACGTCAAATGGCATGACGGCAAGCCGTTCACCGCCAAAGACGTCAAATGCACCTGGGATTTGTTGCAGGGCAAAGCCGCCGAGAAGCTCCGTGTCAACCCGCGCAAGAGCTGGTACAGCAACCTCGACGAGGTGACGGTTTCCGGCGACTACACAGCCACTTTCCGGCTGAAACGGCCCCAGCCTGCGCTGCTGGCGCTTCTGGCATCCGGCTGGTCGCCGGCCTACCCCTGCCACGTGCCGGCGCGCGAGATGCGGCAGCGGCCGATCGGCACCGGTCCGTTCAAATTTGTCGAGTTCAAGCCGAACGAGCACATCAAGGTTGTCAAGAACCCGGATTACTGGAAGCCGGGGCGGCCCTATCTTGACGGCATAGACTGGATCATTATCCGCGACCAAGGCACGCGAGTGCTGGCCTTTGTCGCGGGCAAGAACGATTTGTTCTCGCCCTACGGCGTGACGATGCCACTGTTGCGGCAGATCAAGGACCAGGCGCCGCAGGCGGTCTGCGAGGTGACGGCGACCAACGTCAACCGCACCCTGATCGTCAACCGCGACAAGCCGCCCTTCAACAACCCCGAGCTGCGTCGCGCGATGGCGCTGACGCTCGACCGGCAAGCCTTTATCGACATCATCGCCGAAGGCAAAGGCGATATCGGCGGCACGATGCTGCCGGGTCCCGAGGGCATCTGGGGCATGCCAAAGGAGACAATGCAGAAACTGCCCGGCTATGGCCCCGACATCGCGAAGAACCGCGCCGAGGCGCGCGCGATCATGCAGAAGGCCGGCTACGGGCCTGACAAGCGTCTCCCGGTCACCGTATCGACCCGCAACATCCCGCCCTATCGCGACCCGGCGGTGATCCTGATCGATCAGCTGAAGGAGATCTATATCGACGGGGTGCTCGACACGCTCGACACCACCCAATGGTACCCGACGCTGGCGCGGCGCGACTTCACGGTCGGGCTCAACGTCACCGAAACCGGGGTCGACGACCCAGACCAGCAATTCTACGAGAATTACGTGTGCGGCGCGGAACGCAACTACACCGGCTATTGCAATCCGGAAGTCGACAAGCTGGTCGACGCGCAATCGATGCAGGCCGACCCAGAGAAGCGGCAACAGCTCGTGTGGGAGATCGAGCGGCGGCTGATCGAGGATGTTGCGCGGCCCGTCATTTTCTATCCGCGTCAGGCGACTTGCAGCCATCCGCGGGTCAAGGGGCTGACCGTCTTGGTCAACAGCATCTACAACGGCTACCGCTACGAAGACCTCTGGCTCGACCGGTAGCCGCGGCGGTTCCAGGCGCCCCGGCGAGCAACCGGGCGCCGCCGCGGGAGTGTCGAGCGGGGCTCTCCCGCGAACAGGGAGGACGATTGATGAAGCGAAGCTTGCAAGGGCTCGTCGCGAGCTGGTTGTTGGTCGCACTCTCCACCGCGATGCCGGCCACGGCGCAAAAATCCGGCGGCGTCCTGAAAATCTCGTTCTTCGACAGCCCGGCGAGCATGTCGCTGCATGAAGAAGCGACCGGCTCAGCATTGCGGCCGATGATGGGCGTGTTCAACAATCTCGTCATGTATGACCAGTACGTGGCGCAGAACCGACCCGATACGATCGTTCCCGACCTCGCCACCGAATGGGCATGGGGCGAGGACGGCAAGGATCTGACTTTCAAATTGCGCCAGGGAGTCAAGTGGCATGACGGGAAACCCTTCACCGCTGCGGATGTACGGTGCACCTGGGACCTGTTGCTGGGTACCGGCAGCGAGAAGCTGCGGGTCAATCCGCGCAAATCCTGGTACCGCAATCTCGACAAGGTGACAACGAGAGGCGATTACGAGGTCACCTTCCACCTGAAGCGGTCGCAGCCGGCGCTGCTCTCGCTGTTGGCAGCCGGATGGTCACCCATCTATCCCTG
>VAZR01000389.1 GCA_005888515.1 Alphaproteobacteria bacterium
ACATAGAGCCGGTCCTGCGCCCGGGTCAGCGCGACATAGAGCAAGCGCCGGTATTCCTGCAGCTGCCGCGCACGGAATTTGCCGCGCTCGTCGCTGTAAAACCGCGCTTCGAGGTTCTTGCGCGCGCACCACAATGGCAAGCCCTCGGCCTCGCTCCACAGCAGGCGCGGCGGCCAGTCCGGCAATTGCATCGTGTCGGGAAGAAACACGACCGGCGCTTCGAGCCCCTTGGCGCCATGCACCGTCAGGATGCGCACCTCGTCGCGCTGACGTTCGCCGAAATCGCGCTTGACCTCGATCTCGCCGGCAACAAGCCAATGCAAAAATCCCTGCAGCGACGGCACGTGTTCGCGCTCATAGGCGAGCGCCAGCGCGAGGAATTCCTCGATCGGGTCGGAAGCTTCGGGGCCGAGTCGCTCCAGCATCGCGCGGCGCCCGCCGCCGGCGCCGAGGATTTCGCCATATAATTCGAAGGGCGGCACGAAATCGGCGCGGCCGCGCAATTCCGCCAACCGCTCATAGGCCGCATGCATGACCAGATCTTCGCCGGCAAACCGGCGCAGCCGCTCCCACAATTTCTGTTCGCCGCGTTCATGGGCGAGCAGAAACAATTCGTCCTCGGAAAATCCGAACAGCGGCCCCTTCAGCACGGTCGCCAGGTTCAGATCGTCTTCCGGCAGCAGCAAGAACCGCCCGAGCGCGATCAGATCCTGCACCGCGAGCTGTTGCGTCAGCACCAGCCGGTCGGCGCCGGCGACCGGCACGTTCTTCTGCTTCAGCGCCCGGATCAGATCGGCGACAAACAAATTGCGCCGCCGCACCAGCACCATGATGTCGCCGGGCCGGATCGCGCGGTCGCGCGCTTCCAGTCGCTCACCCGCCGCAAGCCAGCCGGCAATCGCCGCCGCAATCGCCCGCGCCAGCCGGGTGCGCGGTTCGGCGCTGCGCTGGCGCATCCCGGAGACCGCATTCAGGTCGAGTTCTTCATCCGGCTCGGGCATGACCGGCGGCCACAGCTCGACGAGTCCGGCGTGACCGGCGCGTGCCGCGACATGGCGGATCGCCGTGCCGTCGAGCGCCACGCCATCGGCCGCCATAACGCTTTGGAATACCGCATCGACGGCCTGCAACGGCGGCTCCGTCGCGCGGAACGAGATCTCCAGCGGCACCGTCCGCCATTCCTGTCGCGCCGCATTGACCCGCGCCTCGAAGTGCTGCCGCATCGCGACAAACTCGCGCGGATCGGCCCGCTGAAAGCTGTAGATCGATTGCTTGGCGTCGCCGACCGCGAAGATCGTGCGGATGCGCTCGCCCCCGCCCTCGCCGGTGAAGAATTCCTCCGCGAGCGCGGCGACCACCGACCATTGCTCCGGGTTGGTATCCTGCGCCTCGTCGATCAGCATGTGGTCGAGCCCGCCATCGAGCTTGAACAGCACCCAAGGCGCGATCCCCGGGCGGCGCAACAGTTCGAGCGCCTTCAGCACCAGATCGTCGAAATCCAACAGCCCGTGCAGCCGCTTGCGGTCTTCATAGGCGCGCAGCACGGCATCGCCGAGCCGGACCAGCGCCATCGACGATTCGACCAGCATCGCGCCGGCGCGCTGATCGAGGAAACGGCGTATGCGTCGCGCCTCCGTTTCGAGCACGCCGCGCGCATCGCAACGCGATCTGTCACTGGCAGCCTTGGTGATCAGCCTCTGCAGGATCGCGCCCTCGGCGGTCAGGAACGCGCCGATATAGTCGTCGAGCAATTCGCAGCGGCGCTCGGGCGCGGCACACCAGCGCGCTAAGATGCGGCCGCGTTCCCGGTCGCTCGAAGAGCCCTCGGCGAGCGCTGCGGCGGCGGCGCGCAACGCCGCCTCGTCGCAAGCGCCCGCCGTGCAGAATTCTTCGGTCAACCCGTCGGCGGTGGCGCCTTCGGGTACCGAGAACACGGCGGCAAGCCGCGCCCGCAACGCCATGTCACCGCCAGCCAACGCCGCGCGCAATTTGCTGCGGTTGCTGGCGAGCGCGGTCAGCAATTCGGCGAAGCGCTCCTCCTGCGTATGCCGTGCGACCAGCGCCAGCGCCTCGGCGAGCCGCACCGCATGGCCGCTGCGCGCCATCGCGATAATGCTCTCGGCGGCTTCGGTCAGCGTCTCGGCCGCGCTGCGCTCCTCGATGACCGCGAATTCGGGCGGCACTCCGGCTTCGAGCGGGAAGCGGCGCAGCAAGGATTGGCAGAACGCGTGGATCGTCGCGATCTTGGCGCCCCACGGAATGTCCAGCACGCGCGCGAACAGCCGGCGGGCCCGCGCGATCTCTTCCTCCTGCGGGAAGCGGCCGGTCAGCTCGACGAGCTGCTCGGCAAGCGCGCCGGGCGGCAGGGTGGCCCAGGCCGCCAGCCGGTCGTTGACCCGGTTGGCCATCTCGGCCGCCGCGGCCCGCGTGAAGGTCAGGCACAGGATACGCGCCGGGTCGGTGCCGTCGAGCATCAGCGCCAACAGGCGGTCGGTCAGCACCTTGGTCTTGCCGGTGCCGGCCGAGGCGGCGACCCAGACCGAGGCGTCCGGCCCGAGCGCCTGACGCTGTGCTTGCGCGGCCTGATCGAGGCGGCTCACGGCGCCGCCTCGGCTTCGTCGAGGCGTTCGAGATGGGCGTAATCCGAGAACCGCGGCAGCCATTGCGCGATCGGAACCGGCAGATAGGGCATCGCCGGATCATCGAAACGCTCGATCAAGGACGCGACCCTGGCAAACACCCGGTCGATCAGCGCCGCCGGATCGGCCTCGCCGAGCGGATGCCGTTTGCCGGCCGGCTCGCTGCCGGAGAGCCGCCAATATTCGAGCGCCGCCGGGTCTCCGGCGATCCCGTCGAAGCTGCCGTCGCGGGCGATCGCGCCTTCGAGCGGCAATTGCACCGCGATGCCGTTCTCGATCTCGGTCTTCGACGGCAGGACGCCGGTCTTGTAATCGAGGATCGTCACCTCGCCCGAACGCAGCCGATCGATGCGGTCGGCGATCGCGGTGATCGTGAACGGTCCGGCCGGGGCCGGAATCACCAGTCTGCCGTTCCGTTCACTGAAACTCTCGGCGATGTCGCCGCGCCGCAACCGCTCCTCGGCGATGAACCAGCGGGCGATCCGCTCAAAGCGCGGCCACCAGAACGCCCAGGCGCCGGGACGCGTCAGGTAGGCGCCAAAGCAATCGCGGGCGATCTCGATCAGCTCGGCTTCCGGATCGGCGGGCAAACCGCGCGGATGCCGTTTGACGAACTCCGCGAGCGCGTCATGCACCGCGGTG
>VAZR01000208.1 GCA_005888515.1 Alphaproteobacteria bacterium
CCCGTGCCGGTGTGCTGGTGCGCAATGCCGAGGCGCTCGAATTGATGGAGAAGGCCGATACTCTGGTCGTCGACAAGACCGGCACCTTGACCGAGTGCAAGCCGCGGCTGACTACAGTGGTGACGATCGGCGGCACGGCCGAGAATGAGCTGTTGCGGCTTGTCGCCAGCCTGGAGCGAGCGAGTGAGCATCCGCTGGCGGCGGCGATCGTCGAGGGAGCGGCGGATCGCGGGCTGTCGCTCGCCGCGGTTGCCGGATTCGCTTCCGAGACCGGCCGCGGCGTAGTCGGCACGGTGAACGGCAAGCAGGTCGCGGTCGGCAACCAGGCGCTGTTCGCCTCGCTCGGCATCGATCCGACCGCGTTGTCCCAGCGCGCCGATGCGCTGCGGCGGGAGGGGCAAGGTGTCGTGATGGTCGCGATCAACGGCATAGCCGCCGGGCTCGTCGCGGTCGCCGACCCGGTCAAACAGAACGCCCGGGAAGCGCTCGCGGCATTGCACGATGACGGCATTCGTATAGTCATGCTGACCGGCGACAGCCGGACCACCGCCGACGCCGTCGCGCGGCAGCTCGGCATCGACGATGTTCTCGCCGAGGTCTTGCCGGACCAGAAAGCCGCGGCGGTCAAAAATCTCCAGGATCAGGGCCGCTTCGTCGCGATGGCCGGCGACGGCATCAACGATGCTCCGGCGCTGGCGCAAGCGCATATCGGCATCGCGATGGGCACCGGCACCGATATCGCGATGGAAAGCGCCGCAGTGACGCTGGTCAAAGGGGATCTGCAGGGCATCGTCCGCTCTCGCCGCTTGAGCCGCGCGACGATGCGCAACATCCGCCAGAATCTGTTCTTCGCGTTTGTCTTCAACGCGCTGGCGGTGCCGATCGCAGCCGGCGTGCTCTATCCGTTTACCGGGCTCCTGTTGAACCCGATGATCGCCAGCGCCGCAATGAGCCTGAGCTCGGTGACCGTCATCACGAATGCGTTGCGCCTGCGTTCCGCTTCACTCTGACGCTTCGCGGCAGGCCTAATTCGTATTTTCCAATTTGACCTCACGCCCCGTGCGAAGGCTCTCCCGCGCCCGTTCAATCCGGCGCAGAAACCGCGGATCGTTTTCAAGACGATAGTCAAACCAGTCGTCCTCCGACTCAAAGCCGATCAGCACCCCCGCCGGCTTGCCATGGCGCGTAATCAATATCTCCCGCCTTGCCGCTTCTTTAAGAAACCGGGATAAATCATCCTTGAGTTCAGACAGCGGTACCTGCTTCAAATCTGATCTCCGAATTTTCTGAGCCATTCCTCGGCCTCCGATTTGGACACGATCTCTAGACCAAGAATTCCGTTGTGGCCTTTATTTCTTGTCCGAATCGGAATCAGGAAACCAGTAAACGATCACCTGCCGGTAGACGATCGCGGCTAGAGCCAAGGCAAGGGGTAAATCTACGGCCACGGACAACGCCACCTTAAGCTGCCTATCAGAAACCAAAAACTGCAGGATGAAGTATGTAGGGGGTTGCAGAAACAGAAAACAAACAGCGACGCTCAACCAACCGCACAGCCATCGGAGCTTCTGGTTCTTGCTCCAATCCTCATACATTGGCGCGGCGGGTCAGCTCGATATAGCCGTAGGCGTCGATGCGGGCATCAAAGGCGCGGCTGACGACCGTCGAGGTCTCGTCCTCGACGATGACCGCAGGGCCTGAAATCGCCGCCCCGGGCACCAGCGCGGCGCGCTCGTAGATCGCCACCTCGATAAAATCGGCCGCGTCGGCATCGAAGACTTGGCGCCGGCGGGCCGGTTGCGGGTTATAGCGCGGCGGCTCGGGCGGGGCGGCGCCGTCATCGACCGGCACCGGACCGCTCAGCAGCAACACCCAGCTCAGCACCTCGACCTCGACCCCCGGGATGACCCGGCTGTAAAGCCGGCGATAGGCCGCCTCGAAGGCGGCGAGCAGCTCGGCCGCATCCCCCTCGCGGTAGGCGCGCACCGGCAATGGCACCGCGATCTCGTGCCCTTGGCCGCGATAGCGCATGAAAGCGGAGCGCGTTTCGGTCAGCGGCGCCTTCGGTTCGCCGCGCCGCACGATCGCCTCGGCCTCGGCGCGCATTGCCGCCAACAGCCTATTGGCTGCCGCCGGGTCGAATGCATCGAGCCGCTGTAAATGCGAACGCACGATCTCGTAGGCGATCGGCGCGCGCAAAAACCCGACCGCCGAGCCGACCCCGGCATTCGACGGCACCAGCACCCGGTCGAGGCCGAGCTTGTCGGCCATGCGGACAGCATGCAATGGCGCCGCGCCGCCGAACGCGACCAGGGTGCGGCCGCGCGCATCCTTGCCGCTCTCGATTGCGTGCACGCGGGCGGCGTTGGCCATGTTTTCGTCGACGATCTCGCCGATCCCGAAGGCGGCGAGCGGCTGGCTCAGGTCGAGCGGCGCCGCGATCGTTTGCTGCACCGCCTGTTCGGCAGCGTCACTATCGAGGGCCATGCGGCCGCCGGAAAGCCCGAGTGGGTCGATACGGCCAAGCAGGAGGTCGGCATCGGTCACGGTGGGCGCTTTGCCGCCGCGGCCATAACAGGCCGGGCCGGGATCGGCGCCGGCGCTGTCCGGACCGACGGTGATGCGCTTGAGCTGGTCGACCCGCGCGATCGAGCCGCCGCCGGCGCCGATCTCGACCATCTCGATGACCGGTATACGCAAGGGCAGCCCACTGCCCTTCTTGAAGCGATAGATGCGGGCGACCTCGAAGGCGCGGCTGGTCTGCGGCTGGAAGCCGTCGATCAAGCAAATTTTGGCGGTGGTGCCCCCCATATCGTAGGACAGCACCGACTCCAGCCCGCATTGCCGAGCGATATGGCAAGCGAAGATGGCACCGCCGGCCGGCCCCGACTCGACGAGCCGCACCGGGAACCGGATCGCGGTCTCGACGGTGGTCAGCCCGCCTCCTGATAACATCAGAAACAGCGGGCAGCGCAGCCCTTCCTGCTGCAGCTTCTCTTCCAGATTGACCAGGTAGCGCCCCATCATCGGCTGCACATAGGCGTTAGCGCAGGCGGTCGAAAAGCGCTCGTATTCGCGCATCTCCGGCGATACTTCGGACGACACCGTGTACGTCACCCCGGTGAGGCGGGCGGTGAGGATCTCGCGGGTACGCTGCTCATGCGCCGGGTTGGTGAAACTGTGCAGGAAGCCGATCGCGACGCTGTCGACCTGCTCGGCGATGAAGCGTTCGGCAAGCCTTTCAACCGCGGCCTCGTCGAGCGGCGTGATGACCTTGCCCTGGGCATTGATGCGCTCCGGCACGACAAAGCGCAGCCGGCGCGGCACCAGCGGCGGCGGGAGGTCGATATTGACGTCGTATTGCTCAAAACGGTTCTCGTGGCGAATCTCGATGGTGTCGCGGAACCCCTCGGTCGTGACGAGGGCGGTCTTAGCCCCCTTCCGCTCGATGATCGCGTTGGTCGCGAGGGTCGTGCCGTGGATGATCAGCGACAGATCCCGCGGGGCGAGCGCCGCCTCGAGCAAGACCTCGCGGATCGCCGCGATGACGGCACGCTCCGGCGCTTCCGGCGTGGTCAAAACCTTAACGCTGAACCGCTGCCCGCCGATGGAGTCAGACACTTCGAGCGCGACATCGGTAAAGGTGCCGCCGATATCGACCCCAAGCCGCCCCGCCCTTTTCCGACCCGCCGCCACGCCGCCCCCTCGCCCGCTTAAATGGCCAGGGAGTGTTCGGCGGCGGCCGCTACCCTGTCAATGCGCGGAAATCTCGCGGATGGACCGGGCCGCGAAGCGCTACCACAGCCTAGGCAGGGAATCCCAGAAGCTCGACAGCGTATCCGCCGGGGGCAGCGGGTTGAAATTGAGCGGGCTGTCCGCCTCGATGCGGTCGCGGCCCGGCAGCAGCGAGGCGTCCCAGCCGCCGCCGAGCGCCTGAATCAGCCCGACGCTGGCGAGAAGCCGGCTTTGCCGGATGTTTATCGCGGTCTCGGCATTGGAAAGCGCCGCGGTCTGGGCGACGACGACGTTGGTATAGGCAACGGTGCCGGCCTTGTATTGGTTAAAGATGATGCGCTCGGCTTCCCGCGAGGCGGCCACCGCGGCCTCCTGAGCCGCGGCCTGATCGGCGAGGATACGCAAGGAGGAGAGATCGTCTTCGACCTGCTGAAACCCGGTCAGCACGGTCTGGCGATAGTCGGCGATAGCGGCGTCGAGCAGCGCACGGTTCTGTTCGACAATAGCGTGACGGGCGCCGGCATCGAAAATCGTTTCAGCCAAGGTCGAGCCGAACGCCCAGGTGCGGCTCGCCGCCGACAGCAGCTTTCCGATCTGTTCTGCCGCAGTACCGGCGCTGGCCGACAGTGTGACCGTCGGGAAAAACGCAGCCTCGGCGACGCCGATCTGCGCGTTGGCCGCGGCCATACGCCGCTCGGCACCGGCAATATCCGGACGCCGTTCCAGCAATTCCGAGGGCAGCCCCGCCGGTATCTCGGGTAACGGCGGCACGGTCGGCACCGGCGTGATCGTCAGTTCCGCCGGCAATTTGCCCATCAGCACGGCGATCGCGTGTTCCAGCTGCGAGCGCAGCACCCCGGTTGCAATCGCTTGTGCTCGGGTGTTTTCGAGCTGGGTGCGGGCCTGCGCCACGTCCGAGGCCGAGACGATACCGGCGTTGTACTGGTTTTGCGTGATCCGCAAGGATTCGCTATAGGCCCGGACCGCGGCGTCCAGCAGCCGCTTCAACTCGTCGGCAATTCGCAGCTGCATATAATCGCTGGCCAGCTGCCCCTGCGCCGCCAGCCGCGCACTCGCGACATTGGCGGCGCTGGCCTGGGCGCTCGCAACATCACCCTCGACAGTGCGCCGGATGCTGCCCCACAGATCCGGCACCCAGCTTGCCGCTTCGCTGACACTGAAGGAATTAGCGATGCTGCCGGGGCCGCCTGGCCCTCGCCCGAGATTGCCGCTGCTGCGCGAACGCTGTGCCTGAGCGTTGATCGTAGCGGTCGGGAAAAATCCGGCGCGCGCCTCCGCGACGATGGCCTCGGCCTGGCGGAACCTCGCCTCGGCGGATTTGAGGTTCTGGTTCGAGATGTCGATCTGCCGCTCGAGCCCATCGAGCACCGAGTCGTTATAGACCGACCACCAGGCGCCGCGGTCGAACACATCGGTCGGCCGGGCCACCTGCCAGCCCTCCTTCGCGGCGGCTTCCTTGTAGGCGACCGGCACCGGCGCGGGCGGCCGCCGGTAATCCGGCCCGACCGTGCAGGCGCCGAGAAATAATCCCAGCCCCGCCGGCACGGCCAACCGCAGCGCAGCGGGTCCCGGTCTTTGCCGGGATGACGTGCGTTTGTGGGTCATTCGCCGGGTTCCGGAGCCCGGCCGCGCAGAAAACGCCAACGGGTTGCCCAGCGCTGCTGCGCCCACAAGCGGAAGCGGTCGAGGTAAAGATAGATGATCGGGGTCGTATACAGAGTCAGCATCTGGCTGACCAGAAGGCCGCCGACGATCGAGATGCCGAGCGGGCGGCGCAATTCGGAGCCCTCGCCAAAGCCGATCGCCAATGGCACCGCGCCGAGCGCCGCTGCCATTGTCGTCATCATGATCGGACGAAAGCGCAGCACCGCGGCTTGGTAGATCGCTTGGCGCGAGCTCAGTCCCTCGTTGCGTTCGGCAGCGAGCGCGAAGTCGATCATCATGATCGCGTTCTTTTTGACGATGCCGATCAGCAGAATGACGCCGATCAGCGCGATGATGCTGAAATCGATGTTGAACAGCATCAGCGCGAGCACCGCACCGACTCCCGCCGAAGGCAAGGTGGACAGGATCGTGATCGGATGGATGTAGCTTTCGTAAAGGACGCCCAGCACGATGTAGACGGCGACCAACGCCGCCGCGACCAGGATCGGTTCGTTGGCCAACGACTGCTGGAACAGCTGCGCGGTTCCCGAGAAATTGCCGTGCAGCGTTGCCGGCATGCGCAATTGCGCTACCGCCGCGTCGATCGCCTGTGTCGCCTCACCCAGCGAAACACCGGGCTTGAGATTGAAGGAGATCGTGCTCGCGACGAACAGGCCGTGGTGATTGATCGCAAGGGGCGTATTGCCAGGTTCGAAACGCGCCACCGCGGAGAGCGGCACCATGTTCTCATGCGCGGTGCTGACCGCGGCGCCGGTCGAGGTGGCGCCACGCCCGGTATTGGCGATCGCGTTGGTCGCCTGATTGCGAACCGCCTGCGCGTCGGCGATCGCATTGGCCGCCTGATTGCGCACCTGCGGGTTCAGCTGCGCGGCGGTGCTGGCGGTTGCCTCGGCGGTGCTGCTCGTGCGCGTATTGACCGACACCGTGCCGGGAAGAGCGTTGGTCGCCTGGGTGCCTTTGACACCGCCACCGGCGGTGCTGATAAAGATGCGGTCGAGCGTATCGGGGCTCGCCCAGAATTGCGGCGCCACCTCCATGACGACGTGGTACTGGTTGCGCGGTGCGTAAATGACCGAAACTTGGCGCTGACCGAATGCGTCGTAAAGCGTGTTGTCGATTTGCGCGACCGTCAGCCCCAGCCGGGCGGCGGTCGCCCGGTCAATCACCAGATCGGTTTCGAGGCCTTTCTGCTGCTGGTCGGAATTGACTTCGGTCAATTCTGGAAGCTGCTCCAAGGCGGCGGTGACCTTTGGCGCCCACTCGTACAATTCGGTGAGATTGTCGCCCTGCACCGTGTATTGGTAGAGCGCATTACTCTGCCGCCCGCCGGCCCGAATATCCTGCACCGGTTGCAAAAACAGGCGTGCTCCGGGAACCTGAGCCAGCTTGCCGCGCAGCCGCCCGATCACCTCGCCCACCGATATCCCGCGCTCGGCGAGCGGTTTGAGCGCGACGAACACGAACCCGGAATTGGTTTGACCGCCGCCGGTGAAGCCGACGACGCTGGCGATCGCCGGATCCTCCCCGATGATCCTGATGAACTGCCGCAGCTTCTGGCGCATCAGCTGAAACGAGATGCTCTGATCGGCCTGGATGCCGCCGGTCATCCGCCCGGTGTCCTGCTGCGGAAACAGCCCCTTCGGTACCAGGATGAACAGATAGACGTTGAGACAGACCGTCAGCAGCAGAATCAGCATCACCAGACCCGGACGCCGCAACGCGCTTTGCAAAGTGCGATCATAAAAGCCCAGCATCGCGTCGAACACCCGCTCGCCGGCGATATACCAGCGCGAGCGCTGCTGCTGCGGTCGATGCGTCGCGATGTAGGCGCACATCATCGGCGTCGTGGTCAGCGAGATCACCAGCGAGATCAGGATCGCTATCGATAGGGTCATCGCGAATTCGCGGAACAGCCGTCCCACCAAGCCGCCCATCAGTAGGATCGGCACGAACACCGCGATCAACGAAGCGCTCATCGACAGAACGGTGAAGCCGACCTCGCGGGCGCCGAGCAGCGCCGCCTCGCGGCGGGGCATTCCCGCTTCCACATGGCGGGTGATGTTTTCCAGCACGACGATCGCGTCATCGACGACAAAGCCGGTCGAGACCGTCAACGCCATCAGCGACAGATTGTCGAGGCTGTAGCCCAAAAGGTACATCGCGCCGAAGGTGCCGATCAGCGACACCGGCACCGCGACACTTGGGATCAGCGTCGCGCGTGCATTGCGCAAGAACAGGAAGACGACGAGGATCACCAACGCGATCGAAATGATCAGCGTGACTTCAACCTCGTGCAATGAAGCGCGGATCGTCGTCGAGCGGTCGTTCGCCACTTCCAAATCGATGTCGCTCGGCAATGACGCCCGCAACATCGGCAGCACACCGTAGATCCGGTCGATCGTGCTGATAATGTTGCCGCCGGGCTGCTGGCTGATGATCGCCAGCACCGCGGACTTGCCGTTGGCGAGCCCGGCATTGCGGATGTTCTCCTGTCCCTCCTCGACCTCGGCGACATCGGACAACCGCACCCCCGCACCATTGCGATAGGCGATGATTAGCGGCTTGTAGTCATCGGGCTGGGTGGCCTGATCGTTGGTGTAGATCTGGAAATGGCGCGGCCCCTCATCGACCGCGCCTTTTGGACTGTGTGCGTTGGCCGAGGCGAGGGCCGCCCGCACGTCTTCGAGGCCGATACCATATTTGAACAGCGCAAGCGGGTTCAGCTCGACCCGTACCGCCGGCGCTGCCGCGCCGCCGATCTGCACCTGGCCGACCCCTTCGATTTGCGACAGCGCCGGCTGCAGGATCGTCGAGGCGGCATCGTAAACCTGACCGCGGGTGCGAGTATCCGAGGTCAGCGACAGGATCAGGATCGGCGCATCCGCCGGATTGACCTTGCGGTAGGTGGGGTTGGTGCGCAGGCTCGTCGGCAGATCGACCCGCGCGGCGACGATCGCGGCCTGCACGTCGCGCGCGGCACCGTCGATGTTGCGGCTGAGCGCGAACTGCAAGGTGATGCGGGTCGATCCGACGGTGCTTTGCGACGTCATCTCGGTGACATCGGCGATGACGCCGAGATGACGTTCGAGCGGCGTCGCGACGGTCGTCGCCATCGTCTCCGGGCTGGCCCCCGGCATCTGGGCGAACACCGAAATCGTCGGAAAATCGACTTGCGGCAGCGGCGCCACCGGCAGCTTGAAAAACGCAAAGATGCCGGCGAGCGCCAGCCCGATCGTCAGCAGGGTGGTCGCGACCGGCCGCTCGATGAATGGCGTCGATAGGTTCACGAGCGGCCCGTCACGCCGTGCCCTCGGCGTTGAACGCGCCGGCGAGGCGCTGCCGCACCGCCCGGCCGAGACGGTCGAAATAGAGATAGATGACCGGTGTCGTGAACAGTGTCAGCAGCTGGCTTAGAATGAGGCCGCCGACGATCGTCACGCCGAGCGG
>VAZR01000388.1:0-2243 GCA_005888515.1 Alphaproteobacteria bacterium
TCCCTCCGAGGCGCTACATATCGGCCAGAGCGTCAAGGTGCAGGTGATCCGCTTCAACCCTGAGACGCAGCGCATCTCGCTCGGCATGAAGCAGCTCGAAGCCGATCCGTGGGAAGGCGTCGAGCTCAAATACCCGTCCGGCGCCAAGTTCAAGGGCCGCGTCACCAACATCACCGACTACGGCGCGTTTGTCGAATTGGAACCCGGCGTCGAGGGGCTGGTCCACGTCTCCGAGATGAGCTGGACCAAGAAGAACGTGCACCCGGGCAAGATCGTTTCGACCAGCCAGGAGGTCGAGGTGATGGTGCTCGATGTCGACCCGCAGAAGCGGCGCATCAGCCTCGGCCTGAAGCAGGTGATGCCGAACCCGTGGGAAGCCTTTACCGAGGAGCACCCGGTCGGCAGCACGGTCGAGGGCGAGGTCCGCAATATCACCGAATTCGGGCTGTTCATCGGCCTGCCCGGCGATATCGACGGCATGGTGCATCTCTCCGACATCGATTGGAGCCGCGCCGGCGAAGAGGCGGTGCACGATTACCGCAAGGGCCAGATGGTCAGGGTCAAGGTGCTCGACGTCGATGTCGAGAAGGAGCGCATCAGCCTCGGCATCAAGCAGCTCGAAGCCGATCCGTTCGAGGCGGGTGTCGCCAGCGTCAAGAAGGGCGATGTCGTGACCGCGACGATCAGCGGGGTCCAGGACGGCGGCCTCGAAGTGACTCTGGCCGACGGCATGCCCGGCTTCATTCGCAAATCCGAACTGTCGCGCGACCGCAGCGAGCAGCGACCCGATCGCTTCGCGGTCGGCGAGCGCATCGATGCCAAGATCACGACGATCGACCGCTCGACCCGGCGCGTCACGCTGTCGATCAAGGCGCGCGAGGTCGATGAGGAAAAGCGGGCGATGCAGGAATTCGGCTCCGCCGAATCCGGCGCCAGCCTCGGCGACATCCTCGGCGCCGCGATCCGCCGCCGCCAGGGCGAGACCGAAGAAAAGACCGAAGACAAGGAATAGCTCGGCACACGCCCAGCCGCAGCCCCCGCCCCAACCCTCCGCCGCTTGCGGGGGGAGGGAAGCGCGCGTTAGCGCGTGGTGGGGCTTGCCGCTGCACTGTCCACCTTCATTGGGCCAGTCGTCGCCTTGACGCTGGCGGATGGGTTTGGCACCGTATTCGCCTGTTCATCGGTAACCGGGTGCGGCTATGACCAAATCGGAGCTCGTGCAGCGGCTTGCCGAGGCAAATCCGCACCTCTACCAGCGCGACGTCGAGGTCATTGTGACCGCGATCTTCGATGAGATCGCCGCGGCCCTGGCGCGCGGCGACCGTGTCGAGTTGCGCGGCTTCGGCGCCTTCTCGGTCAAGCGCCGCGACGCGCGGGTGGGCCGCAACCCGCGCACCGGCGACAGCGTCGAGGTTGCCGAAAAACACGTGCCGTTTTTTAAGACCGGCAAGCAATTGCGCGATCGGCTGAACCTGCCGGCGCGCGCACACTGACGATTAATCCTAACGCTGAGCAGCCTCATCCGTCATTCCGGGGCGCCGCCCAGCGGCGAGCCAGAGACCGGTGTTCGTGGATTCCGGGCCTCAGCCTTCGGCCGATCCCGGAATGACGTACTGACACCTCGGGCGCAGACCGCTCGATGAAAATCCTGTTCTGGTTTTTTGTGCTGATCGTCGCGTTCGTGTTGGCGTTGTTCGCAGTGTCGAACCGAGCGACAGTAGCGCTCGGCCTGTGGCCGGTGCCCTTTCTGGTCGAGCTCCCGCTTTATGTCGCGGTGCTGGCGACGCTGGCCATCGGATTTCTGATCGGCGAATTCGCGGCGTGGATCGCCGGCAGCCGCTGGCGCCGCGAGGCGCGCCGGCACGCCCGCCGCATCGCCTCTCTCGAAAGCGAGCTCCGAGCCACGCAGGCCCAGCTCGTCGGGCCGGAGGGGCGTACACCGGCCCGCACCGCCGCGCGCGGCTCGCCCTGAGAGGATATGAATCGAGTTGCAAGGCCAGATGGGTACGGCTGCGTCCGTCGACTGCTCGCTGCGCTCGCGCTGAGGATGAGGCAGTTCTTTATGCCATCAACAAAGAGACCTCATCCTGAGCAGCGCCGCGGCCAAGCCGCGGCGCGTGTCGAAGGACGCATGTTGCTGATACAGCCAATGGCTGTCCAAGTTGCGGCGGGGCAGCGAATTTGCCTAGGGCGCCCTATATTTGACACATGAGCGTCCGGGCGAAAATCTGCGGCTTGTCGAG
>VAZR01000388.1:2395-3280 GCA_005888515.1 Alphaproteobacteria bacterium
ATGAAGGCAATTTCGATCGCGAGCGCCGACGATGTGCTCGTGGCCTCACGGTACGAAAACACCGCGGACATGCCGCTTTTCGACGCGAAGCCGCCGGCCCGGCCCGATGCGCTGCCCGGCGGCAATGGGCTCGCTTTCGACTGGCGACTGATCGCGGACCGCGATTGGCGGCTGCCGTGGATGTTGTCGGGCGGTCTGACCGCCGCGCTATTACCCGAGGCGGTGCGGATCTCCGGCGCAACTGCCGTCGATGTCTCCTCCGGCGTCGAGCGCCGCCCCGGCGACAAGGACCCCGACAAGATCCGCGAATTCCTTGCCGTCGCCCGAAGCCTTTAATTCACCACGGAGGCACGGACTGGATTGGACCGCCGGCGTCTCGCCGGCATGCCGGCCGGAGGCCGGCGGTCCGATTTCCTTCGTGCCCTTCGCGCCCTCGTGGTGCATTTTCCCTCTCACGAGGACATGTGATGCAGACACCGAACACCTATCGCGGCGGGCCGGATGCGCGCGGCCATTTCGGCCTTTACGGCGGGCGCTATGTCGCCGAGACGCTGATGCCGCTGATCCTGGCCGTCGAGCAGGCCTACAACGCGGCCAAGGACGACCCGAATTTCCACGCCGAGCTCGCCTACTATCTCGACCATTATGTCGGCCGGCCGAGCCCGCTGTATTTCGCCGAGCGGCTGACCCGCCATTTCGGCGGCGCGAAAATCTACTTCAAGCGCGACGAGCTGAATCACACGGGCGCGCACAAGATCAACAATGTGCTCGGACAGGTCTTGCTGGCGCGGCGCATGGGCAAGCGCCGTATCATCGCCGAGACCGGCGCCGGCCAGCACGGCGTCGCCACCGCGACGGCCTGCGCCCTCTTCGACCTGCAATGCA
>VAZR01000209.1 GCA_005888515.1 Alphaproteobacteria bacterium
ATGACCGCCGGCACTTTCCCCGAGACGACCGCGTAACCATGCGCCATCGATATGGCGAGGTTCTCATGCGCCGCGATCAGCGGCTTCGGCGCCGGCAGCCCGCTATGCGCCGCCTTGGCATAAGCCTCCACGATGGGCGCGAAATCGGTGCCGGCATTGGCGAACAGCACTTCGACGCCGCGCTCGGCCAGGAGCGCCAGGTAAGCCTCCGCGACGCTCTCGACCTTCAATTCCTTGCGCGCCATCCCGTGTCCTTTCGTCATTGCGAGGAGCGCAGCGACGAAGCAATCTCGTTGCGCCGAGCTATTGTGGCGAGATTGCTTCGCTCCGCTCGCAATGACAATGCGGGAGGAATGCCGGATGCCGCTGAGCAACAAGGAGAAGATGCTGGCCGGCGAATTGTATTTCGCCAATGACCCGGAGCTGGCTGCGGAGCGACGGCGGGCGCAGCAGGTCTTGGCGCAATACAACGCCACAGGACCCGACGATCAGGCGACCCGCCCGACGCTGCTGCGCGAGCTGTTCGGCGCGCTCGGCGACGGCGCCGACATCCAGCCGCCTTTCGCCTGCGATTACGGGTACACGATCCGCATCGGGCGGAACGCCTTCATCAACTACAATTGCGTGTTTCTCGACTGCGCGCCGATCGAGATCGGCGACGATCTGCAGATGGGCCCGGCGGTGCAACTGTACACCGCTTTCCATCCGCTCGACCGGCAGACCCGCGCCGCCGGCCTCGAATACGCAAAGCCGATCCGGATCGGCGATGGCGTGTGGATCGGCGGCGGCGCCATCGTGCTGGCCGGCGTCACGATCGGCGACGGCTGCGTGATCGGCGCCGGCAGCGTCGTTACCCGCGATCTGCCGCCCGACACCTTGGCTGTCGGGAACCCCGCCCGGATCGTCCGCTCTCTCGCCTGATTCTCCAATGGACGTGGTATCGTGCGAGGCGAGCGCCGAACCGGAGGATAGCGATGCCGTATCAGACGATCGAGGTCAGGAAGCTGACGCCGCATATCGGCGCTGAGATCGGCGGCGTGGACTTGTCGCACCCGCTCGGCAACCAGCAGTTCCACGAAGTGCACGACGCGCTGATGGAAAACCTCGTCGTGTTCTTCCGCGGCCAGAAGCTGACCCATGACCAGCACAAGAGCTTCGGCCGCATGTTCGGCGAATTGGCGATCCATCCGGCCTCGCCGCACGCCCCGGAGGGCCATCCCGAAATCCTGACGATCCACGCCGACAAAAACTCAAAGCACGTCGCCGGCGAGGAATGGCATTCCGATGTATCGTGCGATGCCGAGCCGCCGTTGGGCAGCATCCTGTATCTGACCGAGGTCCCGCCGGAGGGCGGCGATACGCTGTTCGCCAGCATGTATGCCGCCTATGACAAGCTGTCGCCGCCGATCAAGCGCCTGGTCGAGGGGCTGACCGCGATCCATGACGGCGAGCCCGTCTATCGCGGCCGTTTCGGCTACGCCGCTACCGAAAAAGGCTTTCCGAAGGCCGAGCATCCGGTCGTGCGGACCCATCCGGTGACCGGCAGGAAGGCGCTGTTTGTCAACCGCAACTTCACGACCGGGATCAAGGGGCTGAGCCGGCTCGAAAGCGACGCGCTGCTGGAGATGCTGTACCGGCATTGCGAGACGCCGGAATTTCAGTGCCGCTTTCGCTGGCAGCCCGGCTCGGTGGCGTTCTGGGACAATCGCTGCGCGCAGCACCACGCGATGTGGGACTACTTCCCGCAGCGCCGCCACGGCTACCGCGTCACCGTCAAAGGCGACCGCCCGTTCTGACGCCAAAACCCCTCTCCCGCACTGCGGGAGAGGGTGCCTGAAGCGCAAAGCGCGAAGGCGGGTGAGGGTCTTTCGAACCGCAGACACCCTCACCCGGCTCGTTTCGCTCGCCACACCCTCTCCCGCAGTGCGGGAGAGGGGCTTTTGCTATTTCAGATGCTTGCCGAAGAACGATTGAACATCGCCCCACAGCTCCTGCGCGGCGGCTTCGCGGTAGCTCGGCCGGTAATCGGCCAGGAAGGCGTGGCCGGCATTCTTGTAGATCTTGGTCGTCACGTCCTTCCCGGCGGCCTGTGCCCGCTTCTTGAGCTCCGCTTCGAGCGCCACCGGCGGGTTCTGGTCCTCTTCGCCGAACACGCCGAATAGCGGGCAGTGCAGCTGTCCGACCATATCGAGCGGCGCCTTCGGCCGCGCCGCGGTCGTCTCGGCGTCGAGTGTAACGCGCTAGATGAAGCCGCCCCAGCAATCGATCGCCGCGTTGACCTTGCTGCTGTTGCACGCGAAGCCTCGCTGTCGGGCAGCCCGAACATGACCGGGAACACCTGCTCCATGACGTCCGGGTCCTTCGGTGCGCCGCGCCGCCAATAGAGCGCGGGAGCGACCGCGTTGTAGCCGATATTCGCGAAGCGCCGCGCCAGATCGCAAATGTGATCGACGAGCCCGAACGCCTCCTGGATCACGACGATGCCGGGGTAGTTACCGGCCTCGTGCGGCCGCGCCATATAGGCCGGGATCTGCGTGCCGCCGCTTTGCAGCGAGATGACGCCGCCCTTGATGCGGCTGGGGTCGGTGACGACGCCGGGTACATTCGCCATGGGGGCTCTCCTCTATTGGGGGGCTCGATAATAGCGATCCGACCGTTCCACGCGATAGCGCCGTTGACCTGCCCTCACCCTGTCCCGTTCTCCGTAGACCGGGACGAAGGGCGACACAGCGTTGTGGTCGCAAACCGCAGCGCGGTTGTTCACCAGGAATGGAGCCCGATCGGCGCGGCGTGTTGAGAATGATGGGCGTGGCCACGGCTGCCGCGGTCGCCGCTACGGGATCGACAGCCGCGCCGGTCAGATGGTCCGGCGGCACCGAGCGCCCGAAGCTGAAGCCACCGCCGAATGCATGCGACTGTCATCACTATGTCTATGACAGGCGCTATCCGATTGACCGACGCGGCATCCGGTTTCCGGGCGATGCCTCCGTCGCGGATTATCGCGCGTTGCAGCGCCGGCTCGGCGTCGCCCGGCAGGTGATCGTCCAACCTTCGACTTACGGGCTCGACAACCGGGTCACGCTCGCCGCGCTCGCGGCCTCCGGGCCGAACGCACGGGCTGTCGTTGTCGTCGCCGATAGCGTTTCCGATGACGAACTGCGGCGCATGCATGAACGGGGCGTCCGCGGCGTTCAGTTCAATTTCGCGCCGCACGGCCCTACCACGCCGGCGATGATCGAGCCGCTGTCGCGGCGGATCAACGAGTTCGGCTGGCATATCGAGGTCAATGTCTGGGCCGCCCAACTACCGGAGACCGTGCCGATCCTCGCGCGCGTGCCGTCGCCGATCGTGTTGGATCATCTCGGCCACATCCCGGAGCCGGAGGGGGTTCGCCATCCACTCTTCGCGATGGTGCGCGGGCTTATCGATCGCGGCCGGGCCTGGGTGAAACTCGCCGCGCCTTACGATGCAACCAAGACCGGGCCGCCGAGCTACGCCGATTCGAGCGCCCTGGCCCGCGCTTATGTCGAAATCGCACCCGAGCGGGTGGTGTGGGGCAGCAATTGGCCGCACCCGGGCGAGGATCCCAAACCGGACGACGCGCTGTTGTTCGATCTATTGGTCGATTGGGCGCCCGATGAAAAGCTGCGGCAGCGCATCCTCGTCGAGAACCCGGCGGCGCTTTACGATTTTCCGAAGACCGCGTGATGGCTCAATGGTTGGCCGCCGATTTGAGGCGCAGACCGAGGAGCGGGGCGACGGCTTCGGGCGGCAGTTTCGAGAACCCCTCCGGCGGTTCGAACAGCGCTGCCGGCTGCGGCCCGATCTTGACGTGACTGAGCTCCCACCGGATGGTCGAGACCTTGCCGTTTTGCGCCGTGAAGCTGCCGGCGAGCTTCATCGGGATACCGTCGCGGCTGAGCCACAGTATTCCCTCCGCGTGACCCTGCGGGACGGTCTCGTCGATCTTGTATTTGGTCGTGGCAATGCCGTTGACGCTTTCCGGGCCGACCGGGTTTTTCGTCAGCTCCGGATTCCTGAGCAGCCGCAATTCGGGCGGCATCGCGAATTGCACGGTGGTGTGCAATTGCGGCACCACGACCTCGCCGATCGGATTGTCGGCGCGCAGCAGGAAGACCGGGCGAAACCCCTGGATGGCCTGTTCGTGGCGCTCCTTGCCCGGCATGGTCCAGATCTTGCCGCGGTAGCTGCGCCCGTCGATGACCAGCACGCGGTCAGCGGAGAAGCCGATCTTCGCCTCGCCCAGAGTCGCGCCTGCGGCAAGCCCCGGAGCGAGCAGCAATGACAGCAGGACATATCGGAATGCGCGCATGACAAGGGGATTACGCAGCGAATACGGCGGTTTCGCGGCGGGCTGGACAGGGCCGATTGAGGCCCTATCCTCGGAGGGGAATTCGTAAGAGGCGGGTGATGAGCGGAAAGATCGAGACGCGGCTCAAGGGGCTCGGCATCGAACTGCCCCAACCAACCGCGCCCTTGGCCAATTACGTGCCGTTCACGGTTTCCGGCAAGGTCGTCTTCATCGCCGGCCAGATCTGCCAGTGGAACGGCGAACGCCGCTTTATCGGCAAACTCGGCGCCGGCATCAGCATCGCCGAGGGGCAACAGGCGGCACGGCTCTGCGCGCTCAATATCATCGCCCATCTGCGAGTCGCCGCGGATGGCGATCTCGACCGGGTGCGCCGCTGTCTGCGGCTCGGCGGGTTCGTCAACTGCACACCCGATTTCACCGACATGCCGCAGGTGGTCAACGGCGCCTCCGATTTGATGGTCGAGGTGTTCGGCGATGCCGGCCGTCATGCGCGTGCCGCGGTCGGAACCAGCGCTCTGCCGAGCGGCGTTTCGGTCGAGGTCGAAGCCACCTTTGAGCTCGGCTGAACCGGGCCGTGAAATGAACGATACCGGCGAAACGATTACCCTGCGCGTTCACGGCGCCATCGCCGAGATCGCGCCCGAGGCCTGGGATGCCTGCGCCGGCGACATCAACCCGACGGTATCGCACGTCTTTCTGAACGCGCTCGAGGAAAGCGGCTCGTGCAGCGCGCGCAGCGGCTGGGCGCCGCAGCATTTATCCTTCTCCGATCCTGCCGGCCGGATCATCGGTGCGGTGCCGATGTATCTGAAGAGCCATTCCTATGGCGAATACGTGTTCGATTGGGGCTGGGCCGACGCCTATGAGCGCTCCGGCGGCCGCTACTACCCGAAGCTGCTGTCGGCGGTGCCATTCACCCCGGTTCCAGGACCGCGGTTGCTGATCGCCCCCGCTGCGCCGGCCGAGACCAAACGGCACCTGATCGCCGGCATGGTCGAGCTGACCCGGCAGCGGAAGATCTCCTCGCTGCACATCAACTTCCCCGAAACCGAGGATTTCGAGGCGTTCGGCGAAGCCGGGTTTCTGCCGCGGATCGGCCAGCAATTCCATTGGACGAATGACGGTTACCGTGACTTCGACGACTATCTCGCCGCGCTGAATTCGCGCAAGCGCAAGGCGGTCAAGAAAGAGCGGCGCGAGGCGCTCGCCGATGGCCGAATCGAGATCGAGGTGCTGACCGGGTCAGATCTGACCCCGCGCGTCTGGGACGCCTTTTTCCGTCTTTATCTCGCCACGACCGATCGGAAATGGGGCTCAGCCTATCTGAACCGGCGGTTCTTTGCGCTGATCGGTGAGCGCATGCCGGACAAAGTCGTATTGGTCATGGCGAAGCGAAACGGCGACTACATCGCCGGTGCGTTCAACATCCTGGGCCGCGAGACGATCTACGGCCGCAATTGGGGCTCCCCGCGGGAGTACCGCTTTCTGCATTTCGAATGCTGCTATTACAGCGCGATCGAATTCGCGATCGCGCACGGGCTGAAGCGGGTCGAGGCGGGCGCCCAGGGACCGCACAAATTGCAGCGCGGCTATCTGCCGGTGCCGACCTATAGCGCGCACTGGATCCCCGATCCGAGGTTCCGGCGCGCGGTTGCCTCCTTCCTCGACCAGGAACGCGAGATGGTGGCGCAAAAGATCGAGCACCTGGCCGAATACTCGCCGTTCCGCCACGAAACCAACCGGGCTGACGAGGACTGACCTCACGCAAAGCTGAGCGGCGGGTGCGGCAAAAGGCTGGCATTTCCGCTCCAGCGAGTTGCAAATTGCGGCGATGCCGGATCACAGCGCGAGCCGCCCTAAACTCAGCCGTTTCGTTCCGCTCGGGGTATTGATCCTCGCCGCGGTATTGTTCGTTGCCCTTGGCGGCCTGCGTTATCGCAGCCTTAGTGCGTTGGCCGAGAATAGCGAGTGGCTGCGCGAATTCGTGGCACAGGGCGGGATGGCTGCGGGCCTGGCATTTGTCTTGACGTATGCCGGTCTGGTCGCGCTGTCATTGCCGGCGGCGGCGTTCTTGTCGATCACCAGCGGCTTCCTTTTTGGGTGCTGGCTCGGCGCCATTTACGCCGTGCTCGGCGCGACGATCGGCGCCACCGTCGTTTTTCTCGCCGTTCGGGCCGGCATCGCCGGGCTCGTCGAGCGCGCCGGTCCGCGCATCCGCCGGCTCGAAACCGGCTTCCGCGAAGACGCGCTGAGTTATCTGCTGGTGCTGCGGCTCGTCCCGATTTTTCCGTTCTGGCTGGTCAACCTGGCAGCCGGCGCGGTTGGTCTGCGGCTTCCGGTGTATGTGCTCGCGACCCTCGTCGGGATGATCCCGACCAGTTTCGTCTACGCCAGCCTCGGAAGCGGCCTGAGCGACTTGCTGGCAGCAGGCGATCATCCCGATCTCGCGATCCTGTACCGCCCAAGCGTGCTGTTGCCGATCATCGGCTTGGCGGTGCTGGTGCTCTTGCCGGTCCTTTACAAACGCTGGCGCAACGGGCGCAGCAAGCAGCCGGCGTGACGGAGCCGCTGACCCCCGATCTGTTCGTGATCGGCGCCGGCTCCGGCGGGCTGGCGGTCGCGGCCGGGGCGGTGCAGATGGGCGCCAGCGTTGTGCTCGTCGAGCGCGACCGGATGGGTGGCGACTGTCTCAATTTTGGCTGCGTGCCGTCGAAATCGCTGCTCGCCGCGGCCAAGCGCGCCGATTGCTGGCGGCACGGCGGCGAGTTCGGGGTGTTTTATCAGCCGCCGCGGATCGATTTCGCGGCGGTCGCGGACAGCGTCGAACGGGTCATCGCCGGGATCGCGCCGAACGACTCGCAGGAGAGGTTCGAGGGCCTCGGCGCGCATGTCATCCGCGACGAAGCCCACTTCATCGATAATCGCACGGTACAGGTTGGCGATGCGCTGATCCGGCCGCGCCGCTTTGTGATCGCGACGGGATCGCGTCCGGTTATCCCGCCGATCCCCGGTCTCGACAGCGTGCCCTATCTGACCAATGAGACCATCTTCGCCAATCGCGAACGGCCCGAGCATCTGATCGTGATCGGCGGCGGTCCGATCGGCATCGAGCTGGCGCAGGCATACCGCCGGCTCGGCGCGGCCGTCACGGTGATCGATGCCGGGCCGATGCTGCCCCGCGACGACGCGGAACTGGTCGGTCGCCTCGCCGCGTTGCTGACTGCGGAAGGGATCGCATTGAAACCGTCGGTCGGCGTCGAAGCGATCGAGCGTCGTGAAGCGGGAATTTCCGTCGTGCTGGCGAATGGCGAACGCGTCGCCGGCTCGCATCTGCTCATCGCCGCCGGCCGCCGCGCCGATACCGCAGCGCTGAACCTCGCCGCGGCCGGGATCGAGGCAACCCCGCACGGGATCAAGGTCGATGCGCGGCTGCGCACAAGCAATCGCCGCGCCTTCGCGATCGGCGATGCGGCGGGCGGCCCGCAATTCACCCATATCGCGCTCTATCACGCCGGGATCGTAATCCGGAACGCGCTGTTCCGGCTGCCGTCGCGGGTCGATTACCGCGCCCTGCCCTGGGTCACCTATACCGATCCAGAGCTGGCCCAGGTCGGCGCGACCGAAACGGCGGCGAAGGCCGATGGACCGATCCAGGTGCTGTGCTGGTCTTTCACCGACAATGACCGCGCTCATACCGAACGCGACACCGCGGGCGAGATCAAAATCGTCACACGGCGCAACGGCCGCATTATCGGCGCGACGATCCTCGGCGCAGCGGCCGGCGATCTGATCCTGCCCTGGGCATTGGCGATCTCTCAGAAGCTTAAAATCGGCGCGATGGCCAATCTGATCGTGCCGTACCCGACCCGCGGCGAGGCGGGCAAACGCGCGGCCGGCGCTTATTACACGCCGACGCTGTTCGCGCCGCGCACCCGCCGCCTCGTGCGGTTCCTCGCCCGCTTCGGCTGAGCTGAAGCCCCGGATGCCGCTCACCCCGGCCCTCTCCCCGCTTGCGGAGAGAGGGGAGCGGTTGCAGCACTGCAGCCGCGTTCCCTCGCCCCCTTTACGGGGAGAGGGACAGTGTGACGGGCACTCGGCTCAGTTCAGGCCGTAAAAGCTCTTGGCGCCTTCGGCCATGACCTGTTGCTGGGTCGCGGCGGAGGTGCCTTCCAGCTGTTTTCTGACCATGTCGGGCGCGCCGGGGAAGAAGCCGTCGGGGTGCGGGTAATCGGTCGCCCACATGATCTTGTTGCCGCCGATATAGTCGGCGAGCACCCGCAGGCTGCCCTCGACCGGCTCGAACGAGATCCAGCAATTGCGCTGGAACAATTCGCTCGGCCGCGTCTTCAACCCGGAATCGTTGAAGCCCTGATCGTCGAAATGGCGGTCCATGCGATCGAGCCACGGCGCGATCCAGCCGCCGCCCGACTCCAAAAACGCGACCCGCAGTTTCGGGTGGCGCTCGCAAACGCCGCCCCAGATCACCGCGAGACAGGCGAGCATCATCTCCATCGTGTGGGTGATGATGTGCCGCGCGCCGCGGCCTTCGAAGCGGTCGATGCCGACCTGCGGCATGCCGCCGCCCGCGCCCTCGTGAAACCCGATCGCAAAATCGAGATCCTCGGCCGCCGCCCAGAACGGCTCGTAGATCGGCGCGTCGACCATCTTATCGGTGTACGGGTTAGGCCGGATAAAGCCGCCCTTGAAGCCGA
>VAZR01000210.1 GCA_005888515.1 Alphaproteobacteria bacterium
CGGCAGACCGAAAAACGCACGGCGACCAACCGTTCCCGGTTGAGCCGTGTGCGCACCTTCGTCAAGAACGTCGAGAGCGCGATCGAAACCGGCGACAAGAACGCCGCGCAATCGGCGTTTCGTCTCGCCGAACCCGAATTGCATCGGGCAACGACAAAAGGCGTGATGCACCGGAACACGGTTGCGCGCAAACTGTCGCGTCTCTCAGCCCGCATCAACGCGCTCTGAGCATCGTTCGAGCGGCTGCGACAATTCGTTCCGTCTGACAGTTTTCTGCGTTTGTAAGGGGTTGCGGGACGCGCTAAAAAAAATCTGATTGTTCCTGTTTCGTGCTCGTTGCCAAGCGCTCCGGCATGCGGATACAGTTTACGGTAGCGAAGCGGCGAACACTCTAAAACTTCGCATAGATACTGTATATCGTCAAAAATCGCAGGTAATTCTGCGACTGGCTGTCAGTGTATGATGGCCGGAAGGGGAGATTTGTCGATAGAACGGAGGAAAATCTCCACGCCCTCTTTTTGCGTAGAACATTTTTGAATGGCCGATTTCTTCTGAGATCCGGCAAAGCATGCACGTTTATAGGGGGGACCGGGGGTGCCGGAAGCAGCTGGGAGCGATCAGATTGAGGACGCCGTTTTCGCCGAGACCGGCGAATGGGCGCGGGTCATAGGACGGCTTAAGGACGAGGTCGGGGAGACCGCTTATCGCTCGTGGCTGCGATCGATGCGGCTGGACCGCGTCGATGGCGGCGAAGGCGTCATCGCGGTCCCGACACGGTTTCTGCGCAACTGGGTGGCAACCCATTATGCCGACCGCCTGCTCGCTCTGTGGCGCACCGAGAACGAGCGAATGAGACGGCTGACGATCATCGTCGAGCCGCGCATCGCCGCATTGGCGCAGGCAAAGGAGGCAGAGGTGGCGGAACCCGCGCCCGCCGTGCTGGCGGAACCCGCCGGTGTACCGGATATCGCGGACGATCGAGCAAATCTGTCGGCGCCGCTCGATCCGCGTTTCACCTTCGAGAATTTCATCGTCGGCAAGCCGAACGAGCTGGCGCATGCCGCCGCCCGGCGCGTCGCCGAGGCGTGCGTGTCGCCGGTTCATACCGTGCCGTTCAACCCGTTGTTCCTGTATGGCGGCGTCGGCCTCGGCAAGACCCATCTGATGCATGCGATCGCCTGGCATGTCCGCACGCAGGCGCCGGGCCGCAAGGTGATCTATCTCTCGGCCGAAAAATTCATGTACCAGTTCATCCGGGCGTTGCGCTTCCGCTCGACGATGGACTTCAAGGATCAGTTCCGCTCGGTCGATCTCTTGATGATCGACGATGTGCAGTTCATCAGCGGCAAGGAGTCGACGCAGGAAGAATTCTTCCACACCTTCAACGCGCTGGTCGACCAGAACCGGCAGATCGTCATTTCCGCCGACAAGTCGCCCTCCGATCTCGCCGGGCTCGAAGAGCGCATGCGCTCGCGCCTCGGCTGGGGCCTGGTGGCCGATATTCACCCGACGACCTACGAGCTGCGCCTCGGCATTCTGCAATCGAAAGCCGAGCAGAGCCGGCTGCGGTTGCCGCAGAAGGTCCTGGAGTTCCTTGCCCACAAGATCGTGTCCAATGTCCGCGAGCTGGAAGGCGCGCTGAACCGCATCATTGCGCAGATGCAGCTCGTCGGACGCGAGATCACGCTGGAAGGCGCGCAGGATCTGCTGCACGATTTGCTGCGCGCGAACGAGCGGCGCGTCACGATCGACGAGATCCAGAAGCGCGTCGCCGAGCATTTCAACATCAAGCTGGCCGAAATGACCTCGAGCCGGCGCGCCCGCGTCGTGGCGCGGCCGCGCCAGGTCGCGATGTACCTCGCGAAGCAATTGACCTCGCGCTCGCTGCCCGAGATCGGGCGAAAATTTGGCGGCCGCGACCACACCACCGTGATCCACGCGGTCAAAAAAATCGAGGAACTGATCGAGACCGATTCGACGCTGGCCGAGGATGTCGAGCTGCTGCGGCGGATGCTGCAGAGCTAGCCCGCAGAGGGCTCCGGCCCGCCTTCGCGGCGCCGCCGAATGAGGCTGTTCAGCGCCGCTTCCATGCTATACTGCGATCCCGTCTGCGGCCCCTTGCATTAACTTTTCGAGGGGGGCGGGCGGCAACTCCGTCCATTCCGCAAACCTTAGTGCAGCCACCATGAAGCTTACCATCGAAAGGGCCGCCCTTCTCAAGGCCTTGGGCCATGTACAGAGCGTCATCGAGCGGCGCACCACGATCCCCATTCTGTCCAATGTCCTGCTGCGCGCAGAGGCGGGCGGAAAGCTGGCGCTGAGCGCCACCGACATGGATCTGGAGATCGTCGAGCGCGTGCCGGGGCGTGTCGAGCGCGAAGGGCGCACCACGGTGCCGGCGCATACGCTGTACGACATCGTCCGCAAGTTGCGCGACGGCGCCCAGGTCGAACTGGAGACGATCGGCGAGCGCAACGAGATGGTGCTGCGCTCGGGGCGTTCGACCTTCACGCTCGCCTGCCTGCCGCCGGAGGATTATCCGGTCATGTCGGCCGGCGAGCTGCCGCATCATTTCGCATTGTCGGCCGCCGAATTGCGCGGCCTGATCGACCGCACGCGGTTTGCGATCTCGACCGAGGAGACGCGCTATTACCTGAACGGCATCTACCTGCATGCGACCAAGAACAACGAGGTGCCGGTGATTCGCGCTGTCGCGACCGACGGCCATCGCTTGGCGCGGGTTGAGATGACCGCACCCGAGGGCGCCGCCGGCATGCCCGGCATCATCGTGCCGCGCAAAACGGTGATCGAACTCAGAAAACTGGTCGAGGAGGGCGAGGACGAGGTCCAGGTCGCGCTCGGCGAGACCAAGATCCGCTGCGCGATCGGCGAGGCGGCGCTGACCTCGAAGCTGATCGACGGCACCTTCCCCGATTACGACCGCGTCATCCCTGTCAACAACGACAAGATCCTCGACGTCGAGTGCAAGGAGTTTGCCGACGCGGTCGATCGCGTATCGACGATCTCGACCGAGCGCAGCCGCGCTGTGAAGCTGGCGCTCGACCGCGGCAACCTCGTCGTCTCGGCGACCAGCCCGGAGAATGGCACCGCGGTCGAAGAGCTCGAAGTGCGCTATCAGAACAGCCCGATCGAGATCGGCTTCAATTCGCGTTATCTGCTCGACATCACCGAGCAGATCGACGGCGAATACGCGCAATTTCAGATGGCCGATGCGGGCTCGCCGACGATCGTGCGCGACAGCGCCGATGCGAGCGCGCTCTACGTCCTGATGCCGATGCGGGTGTGAGCCCGGTTTTTGCCGGAAAACCACGGTTTTCCCGGTGGAAATTCAAGCGCTTCCGCCCCATATAACGGTCATGAATATAACGGCGCAGGACGGTCGCCACGGCGCCGCAGCGCAGTTCCGTGCCCCAGGGCTTCCCTCCGGAAACAGTGCCGCGGTCCGCTCGCCCGAGGGCGCCTTGTCCCCGGGCGGGAAAGTCGGGGTGACCCGGCTGGTGTTGACCGATTTTCGCAATTATCGCTCGGCCCGGCTCGATCTCGATGCCGGGCCCGTCGTGCTGAGCGGGCCGAACGGCGCCGGCAAGACGAATTTGTTGGAGGCGGTCTCCTTTCTGTCGCCCGGGCGCGGATTGCGGAATGCCCGGTTGGGCGAGATCGACCGGCGCGATGGGGCGAGCGAACCCGGCACTTCGGGCTGGGCCGTCGCGGCGACAATTATGACCCGCCGGGAGAGTATCCGCATCGGCACTGGGCGCGAGCCGGAAGGCGGCGAGCGCCGTGTCGTCCGCATCGATGGCGAGCCGGCCCGCAGCCAGGCGGCGCTCGGCGAGTGCCTCGGCGTGTTGTGGCTGACACCGCAGATGGACCGGCTGTTTGTCGAAGGACCAGGCGGACGGCGGCGGTTTCTCGACCGTCTCGTGTTGGGGCTCGATCCGGCGCATGCGACGCGCGTCGCCGGTTATGAGCAGGCGTTGCGCGAACGCGCACGGCTATTGCGTGATGGGCCCTCGGATCCGGTCTGGCTGAGTGCGCTGGAAGAAGTGATGGCGCAACAGGGTGTCGCAGTCGCAGCCGGCCGGCGCGACGCCGTCGAGCGGCTCGACCAGGTCTGCGCCGCGGCCGAGGGCGCCTTTCCGCGCGCCGGGCTGGCTCTGATCGGCGCGGTCGAAGATTGGCTCGGCACGATGCCCGCGCTCGAAGCCGAGGAGCAATTCAAGGCGGTTTTGGCGGAAAACCGCGCCGGCGATGCCGCTTACGGCGGCGCCATTTTTGGCCCGCACCGCTCCGATCTCGCCGTGACCTATGCCGATAAGGGCGTTGCCGCGGAAACCGCCTCGACCGGCGAGCAGAAGGCCCTGTTGATCGCGATCATGCTGGCGCAGGCCACGCTGCAGCGGGCGACCCGCGGCGAGCCGCCGCTGCTGCTGCTCGACGAGGTCGCCGCGCATCTCGACGAGGCCCGCCGCGCCGGGCTGTTCGAGGCTCTGGCCGGGTTGGAGAGCCAGACCTGGATCACCGGCACTGACACCACCCTGTTCGCGCCGTTGCGCAACCACGCCCGCTTTCTGTCGGTGGCGGACGGCACCCTGTCGGAAACGATTTTTTGACCCGAGGATCTGAACCTTAACCGATGGCCAATATTCCCGAATCCGAACCGCTTCCGGTGACCGGCGTGCAATTGGAAAACGGCGCGGCCATTGCCTATGACGAGCACTCGATTAAGGTGCTGCACGGGCTCGACCCGGTGCGCAAGCGGCCGGGCATGTATATCGGCGATACCGATGACGGCTCCGGCCTGCACCACATGATCTACGAGGTTGTCGACAATGCGATCGACGAGGCGCTCGAAGGCTATTGCGACACCGTCACCGTCACGCTGAACGCCGACGGCTCGTGCACGGTGACCGATAATGGGCGCGGCATCCCGGTCGGCATCCACGAGGAGGAGGGAGTCTCCGCCGCCGAGGTCATCATGACCCAGCTGCATGCCGGCGGTAAGTTCGACCAGAATTCCTACAAGGTCTCCGGCGGGCTGCACGGGGTCGGCGTGTCGGTCGTCAACGCCTTGTCGTCGCGGCTCGATCTGCGCATCTTCCGCAACGGCTCGGAATGGTTCATGCGCTTTCACGACGGCGTGCCGGAAGCGCCGCTCGCCGAACTGGGCGCGGCGCCGCCCTGGCCGGCCGGCTCGGCCCGCGATGGTCTGGCGACCGGCACCGAGATCACCTTTCTGCCGAGCACCGCTACCTTCACGAAAACCGATTTCGATTTCACGACACTCGAGCATCGGCTGCGCGAGCTGGCGTTCCTGAACAGCGGCGTCACGCTGGTCCTGACCGATCTGCGCGAGGTCGAACCCAAGACCGTCAGCTTTCATTTCGAAGGCGGGCTCGAAGCCTTCGTCCACTATCTCGACCGCTCGAAGCAGGCGCTGCATGCGCCGCCGATCGCGATCCGTGGCGAACGCGAGGGAATCATCCTCGAAATCGCGATGGAGTGGACCGACTCCTATCACGAGACGATGTTGTGCTTTACCAACAACATCCCGCAGCGCGACGGCGGCACGCACCTGGCCGGGTTTCGCGCGGCGTTGACCCGCACCGTCAACGCCTATGCCAATGACAGCGGGCTGGCGAAGAAGGAAAAGGTCGCGCTGACCGGCGAGGACATGCGCGAGGGGCTGACCTGCATCCTGTCGGCCAAATTACCGGATCCGAAATTCTCCTCGCAGACTAAGGACAAGCTGGTCTCCTCCGAGGTGCGGCCGGTCATCGAGGGGCTGGTCGCCGACCGGCTGACGCAATGGTTCGAAGAGCATCCCGCCGAGGCGAAGAAGATCATCGGCAAGGTCGTCGAGGCCGCCGCCGCGCGCGAGGCGGCGCGCAAGGCGCGCGACCTGACCCGGCGCAAGGGCGCGCTCGACATCTCCAACCTGCCGGGCAAACTGGCTGACTGCCAGGAGCGCGACCCGGCCAAGAGCGAACTCTTCATTGTCGAGGGTGATAGCGCCGGCGGCTCGGCCAAGCAGGGCCGCAACCGTGTTTTCCAGGCGATCCTGCCGCTCAAGGGCAAGATCCTCAATGTCGAGCGCGCCCGCTTCGACAAGATGCTGTCCTCGGCCGAGATCGGCACCTTGATCCAGGCGCTCGGCACCGGCATCGGCAGCGAGGATTTCGAGGCGGCGAAGGCGCGCTATCACCGGATCATCATCATGACCGATGCCGATGTCGACGGCAGCCACATCCGCACTCTGTTGCTGACGTTTTTCTTTCGTCAGATGCGCGAGCTGATTGAGAAGGGCTTTCTGTACATCGCGCAGCCGCCGCTCTACCGCTTGCAGCGCGGCAACGCCAAGCCGGTCTATCTGAAGGACGATACCGCGCTCGAAGCCTACTGCATCGACGCGGCGCTGCGCGATGCGGTCTTCACCCAGCATGATGGCGGGCAGCGCGGCGGCAACGATCTGCGCGCCTTGCTCGATCAGGCGCGGGTGCAGCGGCGCTGGCTGCAGCCGCTCGCCGCCAAGGTCGGCAGTCTCGACGTGGTCGAGCAGGCGGCGATCGCCGGCGCCTTGCCGGCGGGGCTGCTCGACAATCCCAATCGGGCGATCGAGGCGGCGCATCGCATCGCCGAGCGGCTCAACCGCTTCGTCGAAGAGGCTGACGGGCAATGGCAGGGCGAATTCAACGCCATGGATGGCCTCGTCCTGAGCCGCACCACGCGCGGCGTCGGCGAGCGCCGAATCATCGACCGCATGCTGCTCGGCAGCAGCGAGGCGCGCCGGCTCGACGGCGACGGCGCGGCATTGCGCGAAGTCTATGAACGTGCCGGCAAGCTCGTCGCGCGCGACAAGGAATACCCGATCGCCGGCCCCTCCGCCCTCGTCGAGGCGGTCATGGAAATCGGCCGCCGCGGCATCGAGGTCAACCGCTACAAGGGGCTCGGCGAGATGGGCGATCTCGTCGAGCCGCGCCGCGAATTCATCCAATCCAACGCGCTCAGCGTCGCCAATCTGGACGTCTAGGCCCGGCTGAAATGGCCGAAAACCGCTGGGCGCTGGTGGTGGGTGCGTCGCGCGGGCTGGGGCTCGGGCTCGCGGCGGAACTCCAGCGCCGCGGCTGGAACGTCGTCGGCACGGTGCGCGACGAGGCCGGCGAGCGCCGGTTGCGGAAGCTCGCGGACGAACCCGGCGGCGAGATCAGGGTCGAGCATCTCGACATCAATGACGATGCGCAGATCGCCACGTTGCGCCGCCGGCTCGACGCCACGCAATTCGACCTCGTCTTCGTCAATGCCGGCATCGCGCCGCAGGGCAGGAGCGACGCCGCAAGCGCCAGCCGCGAGGAGGCCGCCGCGGTCTTCATAACCAATGCGGTGTCGCCGATGCGGGTGGCGCACGCCTTTCTCGACCGCGTGCGCGGTGGCCGCGGCATTATCGCCTTCATGAGTTCGGGGCTCGGCAGCGTTGCCAACAAGACCGACAGCTACAGCGAGCTCTACAGCGCCAGCAAGGCGGCGCTCAATTCATTGTCGCGCAGCCTGGCCGCCTCGCTGGGCGGCCGGCGGATCACGGTGCTGGCGGTGGCGCCAGGCTGGGTGCGCACCGATATGGGCGGGCGCGGCGCGTCGCTCTCGGTCGAGGAGAGCACGCGCGGCATCGTCGATATGCTCGAAAGCCGCGCGGGCACCGGCCGGCACGGGTTCGTCGATCACCGCGGTCGCGAGGTGGAGTGGTGAAGCCGTTCCTTAGCTGCGGCGATAATGAAAGCGGCACATCAGGATCTCGATCCGCTGCGCGTCTCCGGTTCCGATAATCCGGTAGATGAGTCGGTGCTCCCCAGTGATTCGCCTGGACCACCAACCGCTCAAATTGCCCTGCAACGGTTCAGGCTTTCCAATCCCGGTGAACCTGCCGCGCCGAATATCGGCTATCAGAGCGTTGATGCGGCGAAGGATTGCCCGATCGGATTCTTGCCAGTGGAGATAATCCTCCCAGCCTTCTTCCGACCAGAGCAGCTTCATTCATCTTCGATTGCGTGTTCGACGAGTTGCCCTGCTTCTGCCTGAGCGATCGATTTCAACAGACGCTCGGCATTTGCCGGGTTGCTCAGCAGGTGCAGCGTCTCTTCCAGTGCCTCGTATTCGGTCAGCGACAGCACGACGACGGGTTCGGCGTTGCGCCGCGTGACCACCAAAGGCGCGCGGTCGTCGCACACCTTGTCCAGGTGCCTTTTCAGGTTTTGCCGCAATTCGGTGTAGGAAACATGGTCCATGACAATCTCCGGCCTTCCGTACAGGATGTTGTACGGACGGCCGGGAGTGTCAAGCTAGAGGACGCGCGGCTACTCCGCCGCTTCTTTCACCCGTGCCGGCAACGGCTCGGTGCCGGTCCAGGGGTGCTCGGCGACGTCGAACAAGACGCCCTCCGGGCCGTAGAGCTTGACCTCGAACCCGCCGGTCCGCTCCGGATTAGCCTGGTCCATATAGTGCTTGCCGCCGAGCCCCTCGACCTTCTTGGCGGCCTGGTCCACGTCCTCGACCAGGATGCCGAAATGGTGCAGCCCGGTGTAGTCCATGCCCTTGCCGATCTGGTCGGTCTTGAAACGCAGGATCGCCAAATCGATCGTGCCGTCGCTCAGATGATGGCCATACGCGAGCGGCCCGTCGCTGGTGCGCACGTTCTTGAAATCGAAGGCCTTGATGTAGAAATCGGCCATCGCGTCCGGGTCCTGCAGGCGATGGCGATGTGGCGCAGCTTGGCCATGATCTGTCTCCGATCTGTTTCCCTGGGCTCCTATTCGGCGGCGGCTTTGGTCGGCACGGGGAGCGGCTCGGCGCCGGCCCAGCCATGCTCGGCGATGTCGAACAGCACGCCTTCCGGCCCGAAGAATTTCTTCTCGAAATAGCCGGCCTGGTGCCCGTCCTGGCCCTGGTCGATGTAGTGGCTGGCGCCGAGGCTCTCGAGCTTCTTCGAGAACTCGTCGACATCCTCGACCAAGACGCCGAAATGATGGATGCCGCGAAAATCCATGCCCTTGCCGAGCTGGTCCGTCTTGAATTTGAGGATCGCCATGTTCAGCGTGCCGTCGCTGAGAAAGACGCCGTCGGCAAGGTAGCCGTTCGGCCGACCCACTTCCTTGAAATCAAAGGCTTTCTTGTAGAACTCAGCCATCGCCTCCGGGTCCTCGGCGGCGATCGCGATATGGCGGAGCTTGGGCATCGGGGCCTCCTCGCGTTAACGGATGGGTCTATTTAGCACGACTGCCGGTTCAATCCGAAGCGCCGCATAACGTATCGAGCGGGATCGCGGCGAGCAGCCGGGCCATGTCCTTGCCGACCCGGGCGACCGCTTCCTCGTGGGAGAACAGCCCGAAGCGGTCGAATTCCGGCACCATCCGGCCGCCCAGCGGAAAATGCGACGTGCAGCGAAGATGCCGCGGATCGGGCAATTGCGGCGAGGGCCAGCAGAACAGCGCCAAATCCTTGCCGCGGCGATAGACATGGACACCCAACGGATGCAGCGCCGCTTCGGAAACGACGAGCCCGGTCTCCTCCAGCAATTCGCGAGCCGCCGCCGTAGCAAAGCTCTCGCCCGGCTCGGCCATGCCTTTCGGGATGTCCCAGCGCGGCGACCCGGTCGCATGCCCGAGCAGCAGACGCCGCCCGTCCGTGACGATGACCCCGCAGCTGGTCGACTTCGCGGCCATTACCGGGTCACGCCGCCCGAGACACCGCCATAAAACCCGCTCCGCCGCTCCTGCTCCGAAGAGCTATCAGTGCTCGCGCACCCGGCGACAAGCAGACAGATCACCGCGCCGAACAGAGCCAACCCAATCCGGCGTCCCGGCGAAAGCCGGGACCCACTTCTCAGAGGCTCGATCGGCGGATTAGTGGGTCCCGGCTTTTGCCGGGACACGGACGGAAACCTGGCTCGGGTCATTCCGCCGTTCTCCAAGATGCCGGTCCGTTATAGTTCTTTTCGGAAGGCGAGACGCGTCCAACTGACGCCGGGCTGACGCAGCGATGATTCCGCTGGCCGGTTCAGCACGCAGGACAGGCCCAGCGGTGCGGCCAGCCCGATCGTCTCCTCGGCCGAGACCTCGAACATGCGCCTTCCCGGCGGCACCGGCCCATGCCGCAATGTCATGATCATCGCGCCGTCGTCTCGCACCAGCGCTGCGACATTGGGCATTGCCTGCCGGCGCTGCTTCTCGTCGAGGTGCATCCATACTGCCGTCAGCATCACGACATCGTATTGTTCACCGCGGGCTCGCAAGCTCGCCAATTCGGGCAGGCTGTCATCGAGCCATTCGATCGACGAGCTCGGATGCAACGCCATCGCACCGCGGCGCATCTCTTCGGTTGGTTCGACCGCGACAACTCGGTGCCCCAGCGCCGCGAAGCCCGCCGCGTCGCGGCCGGTTCCTGCGCCGATATCGAGCACGCGGCACGGCGCCTTCGGGATCAAGTGCATCACGGCATGGTGCGCCTCGGCGAACGAGATGCTCTCGTAGCGCTTGAGCAGCTCGGGCGCCTCCTCGGCATAGTGTTCCGTACCGCTGACTCGAACCGCTTTCACCGAGACCTCGTCCACACCGGTAAACTCAGGACAGTAACGCTCCAACGCGAAGGTCGCCATGATACGCAGAGGACGCGAAAGCCCCGAGGTGCTGCTCCGCCTTCGCGTCCTTTGCGTGCCCTTCGCGTGCTTTGCGTTAAAGTGTTGCCTTTCGAGCGAGCCACGGAACCGGCATGAGTGAAGAGACCCGCTGTTATCGGCCGCTGATCATCGGGCGCCGCGGTGCCGTCGCGGCGAACCACCCGCTGGCGGCGCAGGCTGGGCTGTTGGCGTTGCGGGCCGGCGGCAACGCCGCCGACGCGGCGGTCGCGACCGCGCTGGCGCTCGCCGTCGTCGAGCCGATGATGTCGGGGCTCGGCGGCGATGGCTTCTACCATGTGTTCGATCAGGCGAGCGGCCGCGCCGTCGTGTTCAACGGCACCGGCCCCGCGCCTGCCGCCGCGACTTCGGAGCGTTACGCCGGCCGCATCCCGCGCATCGGACCGCTGTCGGTCTCGGTTCCGGGTACCGTCGCCGGACTCGGCGCAATGCACCGCAGCTTTGGGCGGCTACCCTGGCGCGACCTCTTCGCCGAGGCGATCACGTTTGCCCGCGACGGGTTTGGCGCCACTACAGCCGGAGCTTGCCCGCAGCCTGGAGGAGATCGCGGCCGATGGGGCGGAATGCTTTTACCGCGGCGCGCTGGCACAACGGCTAACGGCCGGCTGCGCCGAAGCCGGCACGCTGATCGCCGAGGCCGATCTCGCCGAATTCCACGCCGAGATCCAGCAACCGATCGCGATCGACTACCGCGGTCTGACCGTGCTCGAAGCGCCGCCCAACTCGACCGGGTTTGTGCTGCTCGAGGAGCTGAAGATCGTCGAAAATTTCGATCTGAAGGCGATGGGGCTCGGCTCGACCGATCTGGTGCATGTGCTGGTCGAGGCCAAAAAGCTCGCCTTTGCCGACCGCGAGCGCTGGGCCGCCGATCCGCGCACGATCAGCGCGCCGCTCGCCGAATTGCTGTCGGCCAGTTATGCCGCCCGGCTCGCCGCCCGTATCGACATGAAGCGGGCCGCGCCGACCACGGCGATCGCCGATGCCGCCGGCGACACGACCTATTTCTGCACCGCCGACGGCGAGGGCAACGCGGTCTCCGGTATCCAGAGCATCAACAGCGCCTGGGGCTCGGGCGTGACCGCCGGCGGCACCGGCATCCTCTTGAACAATCGCATGGCCTATTGGCACCTCGATCCGGCGCATCCGAACCATCTGCGCCCCGGCCGCCGCGTGCGCCACACGATGAACCCGCCGCTGGTATTGAAGGACGGCAAGCTATGGGCGGTATTCGGCACCCCCGGCGCCGACAACCAGGTGCAGATCAATCTGCAGGTGCTGACCGCGATGGCCGATTTCGGGCTCGACCCGCAGCAGGCGGCCGAGCTGCCGCGCTGGACCTCGAACGTGCCGGGCCAATACGCGAATTATCCGCATGACGGCCCCGACGTTCTGACCATCGAACGGCGCCTCCCGGAGGGGGTGCGCCGCGAGCTGGCGCGCCGCGGCCACCCGGTTGACACGGTCGGCGACCTCGACGGTCCCTGCAGCGTCGAGATCATCCAGCGCCACCCTGACGGCACGCTGCTGGCCGGCTCCGACCCCCGCCGCGACGGCTGGGCCCTGGCGTGGT
>VAZR01000211.1 GCA_005888515.1 Alphaproteobacteria bacterium
GAGCCGGTCACCGCCGATGACAAGCGCGGACAAGCCGAGGTGCGCGCCCTAACCGACATCCCGATCGCTTCCGGGGAGAGCGAATTCACCCGGCACGATTTCCGCGATCTGGCGGTGCTCGGCGCGGTCGATATCATGCAGCCGGATCTGGCGATCTGCGGCGGTATCACCGAGGCAATGCGCATCTCGGCCTTGGCCAGCGCGCATAATCTGAAACTGGCACCGCATCTGTGGGCCGGCGCACCGGCCTTTGCCGCCGGGCTGCAGGTCGCCGCCGCCTCGCCGGCCGGCTTCATCGTCGAATACTCTCTCGGCGCCAACCCGCTGTTGCACGATCTGGTCGAGGAGGATTTTCTGGTCAGGGACGGGATGATCGAGGTGCCCGAGCGGCCGGGGCTCGGCATCACCGTGCGCGAGGATTTCCTGAAAAAGCACACGGTCGCGGCATGAAAATCCTGTTCCTCGGCGGCTTCGCGGCCTCGCAGGTCGAGTGGATCGCGCCGATCATCGAAAGCGATGTCGAGACCGAAATCCTGGCAGACGATCGCGACCTGCAGCGCGTCGCCGCCGCGCTCGGCGAGGTCGACATCATCGTCAGCGAGGCCTGGCGAACCGGAATGCCCGCGGCGCCGCGGCTCAAACTGCTGCAATTGCCGGTCGCCGGGACCGACCGGATCGAAACGGCAGAGCTGCCGCCAGGGGTCACGGTCTGCAACGCCTACGGCCATGAAATGGCGATGGCCGAATACGCTGTTATGGCGATGCTGGTCTGGTCGCATCGCTATTTCGACATCGCTACAGGCTTTCGCAGCGGATCGTGGCGCGACAGCGGTGTCATGAATGGTCCGTTGCATCGCGAAGTGAGTGGATTGACGGTCGGGATCGTCGGTCTCGGCCAGGTCGGGCGGGAGACAGCCATCCGCGCTGCCGCGCTCGGCTGCCGCGTGCTCGGTGCGAACCGCACGATCAGCAGTCCGCCGCCCGGTATCGCGCAGGTATTTCCGCTTGCAGATCTCGACCAAATGCTGCCGCTCTGCGATATCGTGGTGCTGTGCGTCGGCTTGGCGCCGGAAACGCGTGGGCTAATCGACGCGCGCCGTTTGGCGCTGATGAAGCGGGACGCCTTGCTGATCAATGTCGGGCGTGGCGCGGTCGCCGAAGAAGACGCGCTGTTCGCGGCGTTGCGCGACGGCATCGTCGGCGGCGCGGCGCTCGATACGTGGTGGCGCTATCCGACACCGGATGAACCTGATGTTCGGCCGTCGCGGCATCCGTTTCACGAATTGCCCAATGTGATCATGACGCCGCACTGTTCGGCCTGGACCGAGGGAATGGCCCGCCGGCGCGGCGCGGATGCGGCGCGCAATATCGACCGCTTCATCCGCGGCGAACCGGTGCTGCATATCATTGCCAAAACGTGACGCGGGGAGCTCGATGAAGGCGCTGTTTCTCGGCAATGTCGCGGCCGATACCGCGAACGGTATCAGGGCAGAGCTGATACCTGAACTTCAGGTCGACATCATCGCCGATCCGAAAGAGCTGTCACCGGAGATCGCCGCCGCGACGGACATTCTCGTCACCAACATCTGGCGCGCCGATTATCCGCCGGCGCCGCGGGTCCGGCTCGTGCAGTCGGTCGCGACCGGCATCGAATGGATCGAGCAGGCCACATTACCGCGCGGCGTTCCGATCTGCAACGCCTACGGGCACGAGACGGCAATCGCCGAATACGTGCTGATGGTCATGCTGGTCTGGAGCCACCGCTTCCGCGAAATCGAGAGCGATTTCCGGCTGCATTCGTCGTGGCGCCCGAGCTGGGTGCATAGCGGCGCGCCGCATGGCGAGATCCGCGGTAACACGCTCGGCATCATCGGGCTCGGCCGGGTCGGGCAGGAGGTGGCGCGCCGCGCCGCCGTGTTCGGCTGCCGCGTGCTGGCCGCTAACCGCAGCCCGCGTGCAGCGGGTGACGGCGTCGAGCGCGTCTACCCGCTCGACGCGCTCGACGAGATGCTGCCGCTCTGCGATACCGTCGCGATCTGCACCGCGTTCGGTCCCGAGACCGAGCGGCTGATCGATGCTCGTCGGCTCACGTTGATAAAACCCTCGGCGCTTCTCGTCAACATTGCGCGCGGCGCGATCATCGACGAGGACGCGCTTTACGCGGCGCTGCGCGACGGCACGATCGGCGGCGCGGCGATCGATGTCTGGTGGCAGTACCCCAATGCGGCCGAACCCGAGCGCCGCCCGTCACGGCATCCGTTTCACGAATTACCGAATGTCATCATGACGCCGCATTGCTCGGGCTGGACCGCCGGCATGGTCAGGCGGCGCTGGGATGAAGTGGCGGACAACATCAATCGTTTCGTGCGCGGCGACCCGCTGATCAATATCGTGACGACGACCTGAGGATGGGCTCTTGGCGATGAAGACACTGTTTCTCGGCGGACTTGCCGCGCGTGTAGCGCCGCGCATCCTCGGCAAGATGACCGAAAAGTTCGACGCGAGCGTTCTGGCCGAGCTTACCGACGTGCAGCGGCTGATCCCCGCGCTGGCCGACGCCGAGATCGTCGTCGGCCATATCTGGCGGTCCGATTTCCCGGAGGCGCCGCGGCTCAAGCTGCTGCAGGCGGCGACTGCCGGTGTCGACATGATAGACCTGCCGTCTCTGCCGCGCGGCATCACGCTGTGCAACGTCCTGGGCCGCGCACCAGCCTGCCGGCGGATCGCCGCACGGCGAGCTGCTTGGCAAAACAATCGGCATCGTCGGGTATGGCAGGATCGGCCGCGAGGTCGCGAAGCGCGCGGTCTCCTTCGGCTGCAAGATCATCGCCGCCAATCGCAGCCCGATCGAGGATAAGGGCGATGCGTCGGAGATTTATCCGCTCACCGAGCTCGACCGCATGCTGCCGCAATGCGACGTGCTGCTGATCGCCGCCGGCCTCGGGCCGGAAACCAGAGGGTTGATCGATGCTGGCCGGTTGGCGCTGATGAAGCCGACCGCCTTCCTGATCAATATTGGCCGCGCGGCGATCGTTGACGAAGAGGCGCTTTACGATGCGTTGAGCGGCAACCGGATCGGCGGCGCCGTGCTCGATGTGTGGTGGCAGCACTGGAGCCCGGAGCACCCCGACCGCCGCCCGTCGCGCTTCTCGTTCCACGAGCTGTCGAACGTGCTGATGACGCCGCACTGCTCGGGGTTTACCGAGGGCACCGCCGACGCTTCGTCCGCGGCGAACCGTTGCACAATGTCGTGATAAACACGTAGCCCACTCTCCGGCGTCCCGGCGAAAGCCGGGACCCACTTTTCAGGGGCCCGGGTGGTTGAGGGGTGGATCCCGGCTTTCACCGGGACTGCGGTTTTGAGGGTTGAGCGATATGACAGACGAGATCGCGTTCGCATCCGCCACCGGGGTATTGGCGCAGTACCGTGCCAAAAAGCTGTCGCCGGTCGAGGTCATGACCGAAACATTGCGGCGGCTCGAACTTTACGAGGGCGCCGTCAACGCCTTCGTGCTGTACGATCCGGAGAGTGCGCTGGCGGAGGCGCGCCGCTCCGAGGCGCGGTGGCAGATGGGCGAGCCGCAGGGCCTCCTCGACGGCGTGCCGGTCGCGCTGAAGGACACGCTGGCGACCCGCGGCTGGCCGCGACTGGTCGGCTCCCGAACGATCGACCCGAACCAGCCCTGGACCGAGGACTCTCCGGCGGTTCAGCGCTTGCGTGCGGCGGGTGCCGTCTTTTTCGGCAAGACCACGACGCCCGAATTCGGCTGGAAGCCGCTGACCGACTCGCCGCTGTCGGGCGTTACCCGCAATCCGTGGAATCTGGAGCGCACGCCGGGCGGCAGCAGCGGCGGCAGCGCCGTCGCGCTGTTGACCGGGATCTGCCCGCTCGCGGTCGGCACCGATGCCGGCGGATCGATCCGCATCCCCGCGGCGTTCTGCGGCGTTTTCGGACTGAAGCCGACCTTCGGCAAGGTCGCGGTCTACCCGGCGTCGGCGTTTGGCGATGTCGCGCATGTCGGACCGATGTCGCGCACGGTAGACGACGCGGCGCTGATGCTCGATGCGATGAAGCGGCCGGATTCGCGCGATTGGCACAGCCTGCCCGATGACGGCATCGCCTATCGCGAACGCGTCCGGCGCGGCTCGCTGAAGGGCAAGCGGATCGCGCTGTCGCCGACGCTCGGTTATGCCGAGCCGGCGCCGGCCGTGCGGGATGCCGTCGAGCGGGCCGGCGAAGTCTTCGCCTCGTTCGGCGCGGTCGTCGAACACGCCGACCCGTTCAAGGAGTCGCCGGGGCCGATTTTCGAGGCGTTGGCCGGCGCCGGTTTCGCGGCGCTGCTGCGCGCAATGCCTCCCGACAAGGTGCCGCTGATGGATCCGGGTCTCGTCGAGACCTGCCGACGCGGCGAGGCGGTGACCCTGGAGCAGTATGTCGAGGCGATCGGCAGACGCGTCGCGCTCGGCCAAGCCTTGCGGCAGTTCTTCGACCGTTACGATCTGGTCCTGTCGCCGGCGATGCCGATCCCTGCGGCCTATGCCGATCCGCGCCAGGACGATGCGCCGAACCCCAACAATTTCCGCGACTGGATGCCCTACACCTACCCGTTCAACCTGACCAAGAACCCGTCGGCCTCGATCGCCTGCGGCTTTGCCGACGGATTGCCGCTCGGGCTCATGATGACGGGTCCGCTGTGGGACGATCTCGGCGTGTTGCAGGCGTGCCGTGCCTATGAAGCGGCGGCCGGCCCGGTGTGGCCAAGCGCCGAATTATCCGCCGCGCTCGCCAACGCGGAAGGCGCCGCCGGACCGGAAGTGAAAGCCAAGATTCGCCCGATCCGGTAACAACACTATCCGTTTCGGCGCGCTATGATGCGCGCCTTTACGTGGAGGAGGAATGATGGAGCTCTACACCGCCGGCACCGGCAATGGGCAGCGCGCCGCGATTGCCGTCAACGAATGCGGCGTCAGCTGCAAAATCCATGTTCTCAATCTGGGTCAGCGCGATCAGAAGGCCGCCGACTATCTGAAGATCAACCCGACCGGCCGCATCCCGACGCTGATCGATCCGGAGGGGCCGGGCGGCAAGCCGCTCACCGTGACCCAGTCCTGGGCTATCCTGATGTATCTCTGCGAGAAGACCGGCAAGTTTCTGCCGAGCGATCCGGTGGCGCGGGTGCGGATGTTTCAATGGATGGCAGAAGGCGCGGCCGATTACGCCTCGGTCAACCAAACGATCTTCTTCCTCGGCGCGCGCATGCCGGAAAAGGTGCCGGACTCGGCGGTCAAGTTCTACGAGGACCGCTTCGTCAATCTGTGGCGCTTCGCCGACGCGCAACTCGCCAAGACGCAGTATCTCGCAGGCGACGAGATCACCGCCGCCGATCTTGCGGTGTACCCGATCTACGCCGGCCGCAAGGCGCTGCCCGACAATGCCGGGCTGAAGCATTTGCAGGGCTGGGGCGAGCGGGTCGGTGCTCGGCCGGGCGTGCAGAAGGGCATGAAACTCGAAATCTGAACGGCCGCACCGACGCCACATCGTGACCGGCGTGCACCGGCTGCTCGCCGCGTTCGCCGCATTGCTGATCGCGGGGAGCGCGGCCGCGGCAGCCGAATTACCGGTGCCCTGGGTCGAGCTGGCGGCGAATGGCGAATTGTCGATCCGGGCGGTGGTCGCGCCAGGCGCGCCTTGTCCGCCGGTCAGCGCCGACGGCGCGGCGCTTGCCGCCGGCCGCCGCGGTGTGCCTGACAGCAAGTTCCCGGTCGAGGTCTGCGAGGCGCGTGCGCAGGCCGTGGCTGCCCGGCTCGCGGTGGGTGGGGTTGCAGTGCCGATCCTGCCGGCGACAGTGCGCCGGATCGCCGTGATCGGCGATACCGGCTGCCGCCTCGAAGGGAAGGCGGTCCAGGATTGCGGCGATCCAGCCGCTTGGCCGTTTGCCGCGATCGCCGCCCGCGCCGCTGCAAAACACCCCGATCTGGTGATCCATCTCGGTGACTATTACTACCGGGTAAGCGCTTGTCCGGCCGGGCGCGCTGGCTGCGTCGGCAGCCCGCATGGCGATAATTGGCCGAGCTGGAAGGCCGATTTCTTCGACCCGGCGGCGCCGCTTCTTGCGGCGGCACCCTGGATCATGGTTCGTGGCAATCACGAACTGTGCCGACGCGGCGGACAGGGCTGGTTCCGCCTGCTCGATCCGAACCCCGCGCGCGCGGGTTGCGCCGACCGCTCGGAGCCGTACTGGTTCGTAGCGGCTGGGCTCGCCCTGCTGGTGTTCGACAGCGCCGATGCCGACGATTATCTCGTGCCGCCGGACAAGGTTGCGGCCTATGCCACCCAGCTCGCGCCGCTGCTGGCGAAGACGCCGCCGCATGCCTGGCTGTTGACGCACCGCCCGGTCTGGGGGCTGTCGAGCGGCCCGTTTGCCGGCCTGACCGTCAATCTGACCGAGCAAACGGTCCTTCGCGACCGGATCCCGGCCAATCTCGACCTCGTGCTGTCGGGGCATCTGCACGATTTTCTCGGCTACGAGTTCGGCCCCGAGCGTCCGGCCCAGCTGGTTGTCGGCACCGGCGGCGCCAAGCTCTACGAGGTCGAAAACCCGGCAGGTGCCGAGATCGACGGCATGCCGATCCGGCGCGGCTTCGGTCTCGACCATTTCGGCTATTTCGTCATGGAGCGGAGCGAGATCGGCTGGAACGGCACCTTCTACGCGCCGGATGATTCGATCCTCGCCCGCTGCCGTCTCGCCGGCCGCGCGCTGGATTGCCGCTGATTACTGCGCGGCCGGTTCCAGTGCAGGCGCGGGCGTCGCCGCCGCTGGTTCGAGCGCGGCCTCGATGACCTCTTCGACCCGCTCGGCCCAGACGAAGCGCAGCTTGTTGCGCGCCGCCTCGGGAATGTCTTCGTAATCACGCTGGTTGCGCGCCGGCAGGATCACCGTCGCGAGCCCGGCGCCCGCGGCGGCGACAACCTTCTCCTTGATGCCGCCGACCGGCAATACCAGGCCGCGCAAGCTGATCTCGCCGGTCATCGCGGTGTCGCTTTTGACGGTGCGGCCGATCAGCAGTGACACCAGCGCGGTGAACATCGCGACGCCGGCGCTGGGGCCGTCTTTCGGTATGGCGCCGGCCGGCACGTGGATATGGATGTCGCTGCTCTCGAACAGCTTCGGATCGAGGCCGAGGCTTTGCGCCCTGGCCTTGACCAATGACATCGCCGCCTGGGCGCTTTCCCGCATCACCTCGCCGAGCTGGCCGGTCAGGATCAGCGCACCCTTGCCGGGGATGCGCGTCGCCTCGATGAACAGGATGTCGCCGCCGACCGGTGTCCAGGCGAGCCCGGTCGCCACCCCCGGCACGCTGGTGCGCATCGCCACCTCGTTCTCGAACCGGCGCGGGCCCAACATCTCGTGCAGATCGTCGGGCGCGATGACCACACTCGTCGCGGTGCCCTCGGCAACCTTCATCGCGACACTGCGGAGTGCGGTGCCGATTTCGCGTTCGAGTTGGCGCACCCCGGCTTCGCGCGTGTAATCGCGGATGATCGCGTGCAACGTCTCGTCGGTGAACTCGGCCTGCTCTGCCGTCAGCCCGTTCGCGGTCAGCTGGCGCCGCACGAGGTATCGCTTGGCGATCTCGAACTTCTCATCCTCGGTGTAACCTGGGAGATCGATGATCTCCATGCGGTCGCGTAATGGCCCCGGGATGTTGTCGATGACATTCGCGGTGCAGATGAACATGACGCGCGACAGGTCGAACGGCACCCCGAGGTAGTTGTCGCGGAAGGTCGAATTCTGCTCGGGGTCGAGCACCTCCAGAAGGGCGGAGGCGGGATCGCCCTGGATGCCGCGGCCGAGCTTGTCGATCTCGTCGAGCATCATCACGCATTGCCGGCTGCCGGCGCGGCGGATGCCTTGCAGGATGTTGCCGGGCAACGCGCCGATATAGGTGCGGCGATGGCCGCGGATCTCGGCCTCGTCATGCGTCCCGCCGAGGCTGACCCGAGTGAATTTGCGGCCCGTCGCGCGCGCGATGCTCTGGCCGAGCGAGGTCTTGCCGACCCCCGGCGGCCCGACAAAGCACAGGATCGGGCTGCGCCCGCCCGGGTTCAGCTTGTGGATCGCGAGAAATTCGAGGATGCGGCGCTTGACCTTCCTGAGGCCGTAATGGTCTTCGTCGAGGATCCGGCGCGCCTCGGCGACATCGATCGGGGCCGCGGATTCGATCGCCCAGGGCAGCTCGATCAGCCATTCCAGATAGGTGCGCGCCATCGAGTATTCGCCGGCGGCCTCGGGCATGCGTTCGAGGCGCGCCAGCTCCTTCTTGGCGTGCGTCTCGACTTCCTCCGGCATCTTGGCCTGTTCGATCTTCTGCCGCAGCTCGGCGATTTCCTGCGACTTGGCGTCCTCGCCTTCGCCGAGCTCGTTCTGGATCGTCTTCAGCTGTTCGCGCAACAGGAATTCGCGCTGCCGCTCGTCCATCGTCTCCTTGGTGCGATCGCTGATCTGGCGCGACAGCCGCAGCACTTCGAGCCGATAAGCGAGCAGCTCCGAGATGCGATCGAGCCGGCGCTCGATGTCGAAGATTTCGAGGATCTCCTGCTTCTCGGCCGGGGTGATGTCCATGACGCTGGCGATCAGATCGGCGAGGGCCGGCGCGGAGGTGGCGCCCTGTACGGCGTTTACCAGCTCGGCCGGGGTCTGCGGCAGCAGCTGCAAGACTTCGAGCGCCTGATTGCGCAGATTCAGCAGACGGGCATCGATCTCCTTGTTGGCATCCTCGCTCTCGGGCACCCGCTCGATGCGCGCGACGAAAAACGGATAGCCGTCGAGGAACTCGACGATGCGGACGCGCTGCTCGCCCTGGCAGATCACGTGATGGCTGCCATCGGGACTCGTCACATAGCGCAGCAAATTGGCTTCGGTACCGACGCGGTGCAGGTCGGCCGGCATCGGGTCCTCGGTCGCCGCCTCGCGCTGCAAAACCAGCCCGACCGGCCGGTTGAGCCGGATCGCGGTCTGCGCCGCGGCGATCGAGCGCTGCCGGCCGAGGGTGATCGGCAGCACCGTGCCCGGAAACAGCACGAGATTGCGGGTCGTGATCAGGATCAGCGCGTCTTCCGGGATTGCCGGAACACCTTCGACGGGCGCCGGTCCCGCCGCAGTCGCAGGCTGCGCCGGCGGCGTGGCGGCATCCGCCATGCGCAAATCTTGTTCATAGGGCATCATCCGGCTACCCCTTTTGCAGGCGCAGCATCAGGCAGCCATTGGCCAGATGCCGGCCCGACAGTTCGAACGGCACCGGCGGCAACTCGATCCGGCGCTCGAAATGGCCGTGCGGGATCTCCATGCGCACGATGCGGGCATTGTCCAATTCACGCGGCAACGGCCGCTCGCCCTTGACCGTCAGCACACCCGCGCTCAGCGCGACGGTGATGGTCTCGAGCTCGACGCCGGGCAACGCGATCAGAATGATCAGCGCCTCCCCGGTCTCGAAGATGTCGACCGGCGCCTCCCAATAGGGCGCACCGTGATGGAAGAACTGACGGCGCAGGCGGTCGGCCCGCTCCATCGCCGCGCAGGCCTGGGCCCACATCAATGCATCGAGCTGGCGTTTCGACATGATCGGCTCCGCGCGGGCTCAATCCCCGTATCGGTTGCCGCCAATATGGGTAGCGGATCGCGCGTTGGGAGAAGCGGCAAGGCGCGTTTGCCGCAACTCAGCTAGGCCGGATGCCAATGGCGCAAGCGGAAGGCGGCGCCGATCAGCGAGATCCCAAACAGCAGCGCATAAACGCCGAGCCACCAGGACAGCGCGATGACCCCGGCGCCGGGCTGCACGAACAGGATGATCCCGAGCAGGACCGAGATGATGCCGCTCAGCACCAGCAGCCATTCGCCGTTGGTGCGGATCATCGCAATTCCCGCGGCGATCAGCGCGATGCCGCTGATCACCGCCCCGTGATGACGCGCGGCCCGCAACGCCGCGACCAGCGCAAAAACGCCGTCGACCAGTGTGTAGGCCCCGAACATCAGGACCAATACCGTGGCGGTGATCCCCGGCCAGACAAAGGCGATGACGGCGAAGATGATCGCGAAGACGCCGCGGATCGCCAAGGCCCACCAATTGCCAATCAGAACCCGCGCCATGTCGATGCTCCGCGCCTGGCTGCTTGCTCGCCTATTGCGATCCAGAATTGCGCTGATTTCGCGCGGTTGTCGAGCCGCGAGGAGCGTTTCAGCGCTTGCCGCCGAACCGCTCGGCTTTTTCTTTGTCGCGATCGACTTCGCGGGCGAGTTCATCGACCGCTCCGGGATCGAGCTTCTTCGCCTTGTCGATCAGCTTCTCGCCCGATTTGTCGCCCTCGACGAGCTTGTCGAGCCCTTTCTCGGCCATGTCGTGGGCGCGTTCGCGTTTATCTGCCATCGCCAGCTCCTCAGCTCGGGTGTGCCCCGCTCAACGCGTCGCGAAGGTCTGTGTTCCGGCGGTTGCCTATAGGCGAGGGCGGCGAAACCGGCTATCAGCCTCCGGGCGAAATTGCGCGGGGTGCGGCGTGGCGGTGGTCAGCGAGGCGACGAAAGCATTGGTCGAGGGGATCGCGGCCGAGGCCGAGCGATTTGAGAGCCCGTGCGGCGACGGCCATTTGGTGTGGCATGCCTGGGGCAGCGGGCCGGTTTTGGTGCTGCTGCATGGCGGCTATGGGTCGTGGACCCATTGGATCCGCAACGTGCTGCCCCTGTCGCGGAAGTTTCGCGTGATCGCGCCCGACCTGCCCGGCCTCGGCGAGTCGGCGACCCCGCCCGAGCCATGGACAGCCCAAGGGCTCGCCGCGATCGTCGTTGCGGGGATCGACGAGATCGTGCCGCGCGGCGAGGAGCTGCGTCTGGCGGGTTTCTCGTTCGGCGGCGTCATCGGCGGCAGCGTCGCGGCGCAGCTCGGCGATCGGCTGCGCAGCTTTACTGTCGTCGGCTCGAACGGGCTTGGGCTCGAGCGTTCGCCGACGCCGTTGCGGCGGGTGCCGCCCGACGCCGATGAGGTCGAGGAATTTGCGACGCACCGCTACAATCTGAACCAGCTGATGATCGCCGATCCGCACAAGATCGACGAGCTGGCGCTCTATTTACAGAAGACGAACCACGCCCGCGCCCGCATGCGCAGCCGCCGCTTCTCGCGCTCCGGCGCGCTGGTCGAGGCTCTGCCCAAGGTCAAAGCGCGGCTCGACGGGATCTGGGGCGAACGCGACGCGACCGCCTACCCCCATGTCGAGGAGCGCGCCCGGATCCTGCGCAGCATCCAGTCGGCAGCGCGCTTTGCCGTCGTGCCCGGCGCCGGCCACTGGGTGCAGTTCGAGGCCGCGGAGCCATTCAACGCCCTCCTGGCGGAATTCGCCGCGTCTTAATGCGCCGCCTGCGCGACGGCGTGGCCGAGCGGCACTAGAAGGAAATAGCCGTTGATCGTCAGCAGCAGCGCGGCGGCAGTCAGAATCCCGCTGAAGCCCAGTAGCCAGGGGGAAACCGCCACGATCGCGACCGAGCCGAGGACGATCGCGATCTGAAACAGGGCTTCGGCGTACTCGAAATTCGGCAGTTGCGCTGCCGCATGGTCGCGCTCGTGCTCCCATTGCTTGGCTTTGGC